>JBFYPS010000124.1:0-16616 GCA_041303135.1 Crocinitomicaceae bacterium
AAACAAAAAAGGCCACTATATAGTGACCTTCTCTAACTATTTTTGGGAATAAATTAAGCCTCAGCGGTAACTGCTGCTTTTAAAAATTCACGATTCATTCTAGCAATATTATCCAATGAAATTTCCTTTGGACATTCAACAGCACAAGCGCCAGTATTTGTACAATTTCCGAATCCTTCCTCATCCATTGTACGCACCATGTTCAAAACACGTTCTCTTGCCTCAACTTTTCCTTGTGGCAATAAAGCCATTTGAGAAACTTTGGCCGAAACAAATAACATTGCAGAAGCATTAACACAAGAAGCTACGCAAGCGCCACATCCGATACATGCAGCAGCTTCAAAAGCTTTGTCAGCATCATGTTTTGGAATTGGAATCGCATTAGCATCCATCGTTCTTCCTGAAGTATTTACAGAAACAAATCCTCCTGCTTGTTGGATTCTATCGAATGCGCTTCTATCAACAACTAAATCTTTGATTACCGGAAAAGCTTTCGCTCTCCATGGTTCAACGTAGATAGTTTCGCCGTCTTTGAATTTACGCATGTGTAACTGACAAGTTGTTACTGCTCTATCAGGACCATGTGCTTCTCCGTTGATAAATAAAGAACACATACCGCAAATTCCTTCACGACAATCGTGATCAAAAGCAATTGGCTCTTGTCTTTCATTGATTAATTGTTCATTTAATTGGTCTAACATTTCCAAAAATGAACTATCTGTAGAAACGTTATCTAACTTGTACGTTTCCATACTACCTTTTGCATTGGCATTTTTTTGACGCCAGATTTTAAGGTTAATATTTATAGTTTTTGATGCCATATTTTTTAGTTATTAGTTATTAGGAAATAGGCATTAGTGATGCGCTTTTCCTAAATAGTATTATTTACTTTTCAATTTATTCAACAACGTGTTTATCATTTTACCTTCTTCCGCAATTAAATTAATAATTGAATCATACAAAGGATCATTAGCAATAAAATTTAATCTTTTAGCTAAAATCACTTGTGTTTCCAATTCATAAAGTGAACCTCTACTAATTTTGATGAAATTCATATAACTTAAAGTTGAATTTCTTCCATAACCTTCAGCTATATTCGATGGAACAGAGACACATGATCTTTTAACTTGATTTGTTAGCGAATAGATTTCGTCATTTGGAAAATCAGAGGCAAGAGAATAAGTTAATTCAGCAATTTGCATACCTTTTTGCCAAATTAACAACTCTTTATATGAATTAATCTCCCCCATTTCCTATTGCCTTACTACTAAATGCTATATTTCCAAATCACTTGTAATTTCTTGCAGCAATTTTGATGAATTCATAATTCAAAGATTCTTTATGAAGTTCTTCGTTATTAATATCATCACCTTTATATTCCCAAGCACCAACAAATTTGAAGTTTTCATCATCTCTCAATGTTTCACCTTCAGCATCTTGATACTCTTCACGGAAATGACCTCCACAAGATTCTTTTCTTTGTAAACCATCGATAGCCATTAATTGACCTAATTCCATAAAGTCAGCAACTCTGATTGCTTTTTCTAGTTCTGGATTCATTTCGTCTGCTGAACCTGGTACAAAAACGTCTCTGTGAAACTCTTCTTTCAATTGAGCGATTTCAGCAATTGCTTCAGTCAAACCTTGAGCATTTCTGCCCATTCCAACTTTATTCCACATAATCAAACCTAATTTCTTGTGGAAATAATCCACAGATTTCGTTCCATTATTATTCAAGAATTTGTTGATTTGATCATTTACTCTTTGTTCAGCTGCATCAAACTCTGGAGAATCAGTTGCAATTGCTCCTGTTCTAATTTCGTTTGCTAAATAATCAGAAACAGTGTAAGGCAAAACAAAATATCCATCAGCCAAACCTTGCATCAATGCAGAAGCTCCCAAACGATTTGCTCCGTGATCAGAGAAATTTGCTTCTCCTGCTACGAAACAACCTGGAATTGTTGATTGTAAGTTATAATCAACCCAAACTCCACCCATTGTGTAGTGTACAGCTGGATAAATTTTCATTGGTGTTTCGTAAGGATTTTCATCGGTGATTTTCTCATACATTTGGAATAAATTCCCGTATTTACTTTCAACCCATTTTTTACCTAAAGAGATAATCTCTTCTTCACTTGGATTGTGGTTACCAGCAGCATAAGCAGCTTGTTTTCCTTTGCTTTTGATTTCAGAAGAGAAATCTAAGTAAACACCTTCGTTTGTATCATTTGCTTCAATTCCGTAACCAGCATCACATCTTTCTTTAGCAGCACGTGAAGCAACATCACGAGGCACCAAGTTTCCAAACGCAGGATATCTTCTCTCCAAATAATAATCTCTATCTTCTTCAGCAATTTGAGTTGGTTTCATTTTTCCAGCTCTGATTGCTTCTGCATCTTCTTTTTTCTTTGGAACCCAAATTCTTCCTGAGTTACGCAACGATTCTGACATCAAAGTCAATTTCGATTGGTTTGTTCCATGAACTGGAATACAAGTCGGGTGAATTTGAACATAACATGGATTTGCGAACAAAGCCCCTTGTTTGTGAATTTTCCAAGCTGCTGTTACGTTACTTCCCATCGCATTAGTTGATAAGAAATATACATTTCCATATCCACCCGAAGCAATGATTACAGCATGCGCAGAATGCCTTTCTATTTCACCAGTTACCAAGTTACGAGCGATAATTCCTCTTGCTTTTCCATCAACTTTAACAATGTCCAACATTTCATGACGGTTGTACATTTTCACACGTCCCAAACCAATTTGGCGAGACAATGCTGAATATGCACCCAACAACAATTGTTGACCCGTTTGTCCAGCTGCGTAAAAAGTACGTTGTACTTGCGTTCCACCAAAAGAACGGTTGTCTAACAATCCACCATATTCACGTGCAAAAGGAACACCTTGAGCGACACATTGGTCGATGATATTTCCAGAAACTTCGGCTAAACGGTGAACATTTGCTTCACGTGCTCTGTAATCTCCTCCTTTAATTGTATCGTAAAATAAACGGAAAATTGAATCCCCATCGTTTTGGTAATTTTTCGCAGCGTTGATCCCTCCTTGAGCAGCAATTGAATGTGCACGACGAGGAGAATCTTGAAAACAAAATGCTTTCACGTTGTATCCCATTTCACCTAAAGAAGCTGCTGCTGAAGAACCAGCTAAACCTGTTCCTACAACGATAACATCGATTTTAGGACGGTTATTTGGAGCAACTAATTTTAAATGATCTTTGTAATCAGTCCATTTTTTTGAAATGTGACCTTCTGGTATTTTTGAATCTAATATTGACATATCGAAGCTATTTTTTAATGATCTAAATTATTTCGTCAAGTAAAGGAAAATTGGAATTGAAGCAAAAGCCATTGGTACAATTACCGCAAACCCTTTTCCAAGTGCCTGAATAAATGGAGTGTACTTTGGATGACGAACTCCTAAAGATTGAAATGCTGAAGAGAATCCATGCCACAAGTGGAAAGAAAGTGTTAACATCGCCAAAGCATATAAAACAACTGCTAGCAAAGCAAATTCGTTAGCTGGAAAACCTTCAGCTGATTTATCATGTCCGAAAAAAGCAACTGTCAATGAATGTAAATCTTTGTAACCTTCACCCACTTTCAAATTAACTTCAGGCGCATAAATTTGTGTGCCGTGTTTTATTTCTAAACCTTCTGTTGGCAAAAAGCTTCCTGTTGTTGTTAAATATAACGTTTGTTTTTGCTCACTTCCAGGAGCGCTCACTTCAACTTTATGCAATGGCATTGGTGTAGAAGAGTATTTCGCTTTCCACCAAAAGTTAGCCATGTGCGTACAAATGAAAATCAAAATGATACTCCCTAATAAAGCCATGCTTCTTGAAGCCCATGCAGAATTTGCACTTGGTTTATTGTAAGCATAATTTACTGGACGCGCCTTTTTGTTTTGAAAAGCTAACAAAAATCCATCAATTGCGTGAAATAAAATTGAGATGTAAGTCGTGTATGACAATACCTTGATAAAAATATTGTGAGACATGAAATAACCATACTCATTAAACGCACGTTTGCCTTCTTCTCCTCCAGCAAACAATTGAAGGTTTCCTAAAAGGTGTCCAATCAGGAAAGTACACAGGAACAACCCCGTTAAAGCCATCCAATATTTTTTGGCTAAAGAGGATTTTAATAATACTGACTTACTCATTTTATATAGAAAATTTGAAAATATTCACCACAAATTTAACAGCTACAACAAAGCAAATTAAACTCTATCGTTATTTAGATTGAATTTAGATAGAGAAACTTACAGTGTTGAAATACAGTTTTCATCAATTGTGAATTTTTTGGTTGATACTTATTTGATTCTTTTTACAATTTAAAACAGCTTAAAAACAAAAATGTTCAACCTCATTTTGGCTGAACATTTTATTGTTTGATATATTATAATGGAATGTTTCCATGTTTTTTTTGCGGCAAGCTTTCTGCTTTGTTTTCTAACATTTGGAAAGCGGCAATCAATTTTGCTCGGGTTTCTTCAGGTAATATTACATCATCCACAAAACCACGTTCAGCAGCTCTATATGGATTCGCGAACATTTCAGCATATTCAGCTTCTTTTTCTTTCCATTTTTCTTCACGGTTTGGCGCCTCAGAAATTTCCTTTTTGAAAATAATTTCCGCAGCTCCTTTTGCTCCCATTACAGCAACCTCCGCAGTTGGCCAAGCAAAATTTAAATCCGCGCCAATGTTTTTAGAATTCATCACATCAAAAGCACCTCCATATGCTTTACGAGTGATTACAGTAACTCTAGGTACAGTCGCCTCAGAGAATGCATAAAGCAATTTCGCGCCATGTGTAATAATTCCCCTCCATTCTTGATCAGTTCCAGGCAAAAATCCTGGCACATCTTCCAATACCAATAAGGGAATGTTGAAACAATCACAGAAGCGGACAAATCTTCCTCCTTTTCTTGAAGCATCAATATCCAGAACTCCAGCCATTGCAGCTGGTTGATTCGCCACAATTCCAATTGTTCTTCCTTCTAAACGAGCAAAACCAACAACGATGTTTTTTGCGAAACCTTCTTGTACTTCACGGAAAGAGTTGTCATCAACAATGCAATCTAAAACCGAACGAATATCGTAAGGAAGTGTTGAATTTGCAGGTAAAATATTTTTTATTGCTTCTGTTTTCGAAGCAGTAAATTCAAACTTTGTTGTCGGTGCTAATTCGCCATAATTTTGAGGCATGTAAGTCATCAAATCACGAACATCTTTCAAGCATTGTACATCATTTGCAGAAGTAAAATGCGTAACTCCTGATTTTTCCGCGTGCGTTTTAGCACCCCCTAAATCTTCAGAAGTAACTTCTTCGTGCGTAACTGTTTTGACAACATTTGGACCTGTTACAAACATGTATGAAGTATCTTCAACCATGAAAATAAAATCTGTCAATGCAGGACTATAAACAGCTCCACCCGCACAAGGCCCCATGATAACACTAATTTGAGGAATTACTCCTGAAGCACGTGTATTTCTATAAAAAATATCAGCATAACCAGCCAAAGAAACAACACCTTCTTGAATTCGCGCACCACCCGAATCATTTAATCCAATAACAGGAGCACCATTTTTAAGTGCCAAATCCATCACTTTGCAGATTTTCTCAGCATGCGTTTCAGAAAGTGAACCACCTAAAACAGTAAAATCCTGAGAAAAAACATACACCAAACGACCGTGAATTTTTCCATAACCAGTAACAACTCCATCACCAGGAAAAGTTTGTTTATCCAATCCGAAAGAAGTTGAACGGTGTTCGATAAACATTCCCATCTCTTGAAAAGTGTTATCGTCTAGTAATAAAATCACACGTTCACGCGCGGTTAATTTCCCTTGCTGATGCTGACGATCAATGCGATTTTGTCCACCTCCCAACTGAGATTTTTTACGGCGTTCAATTAGTTCATTGCTACTATTCATAGTATTTGCGTATTTCAATGGTTGTTTCAAGTCCAATAGACTGATTTAATTCTGTAATATCTTTCGTTGACAAAGATATACAACCTAAAGTCCAATCTATCTTTTTTTCGATAATTTCATTGTGCGAATTTTCATTTTGACTCGGTCTTCTTATATAATTCGCTTTAAAAACTTCCAGCAAAACAAGAAAACAGTTTGAAAATCAAAAGAAAACGAATAACAATTTTGTATTAACCGAACAAAGCGCGAAGGACCTCATCAATTCTTCCACATTTTATTAATTCTATCTTGAAGTTTTTCTGATCAATTCCTTTATTGAATTTCGAAATAATAATTTTCTCAAATCCCAACTTTTCCGCTTCATAAATACGTTGATCGATTCTATTAACTGGTCTGACCTCACCTGAAAGCCCAACTTCTGCCGCTAAACAAAAATTCTTCGGAATTGGTAAATCAGCATTGGAAGAAAGAACTGCGGCGACAACTGCCAAATCAATGGCTGGATCGTCAACTCTTATTCCACCTGCGATATTTAAAAACACATCTTTTGCGCCCAATTTGAATCCGCATCTTTTTTCCATGACTGCCAAAAGCATATTCAACCTACGCGCATCAAAACCTGTTGATGATCGTTGCGGTGTTCCATACGCGGCGGTACTTACTAGCGCTTGAACTTCAATTAAAATTGGTCTCAATCCTTCCAAAGTCGAAGCGATTGAAATTCCACTTAATGTTGTGTCGGTGTTTGTTATCAAAATTTCAGACGGATTTTCAACTTGTCGTAAACCAGATCCTAACATTTCATAAATTCCTAACTCATTGGTGCTCCCAAAACGATTTTTGATTGTTCGCAACAATCTGTAAACATGGTTTCTATCTCCCTCAAATTGGAGCACAACATCCACCATGTGTTCCAACACTTTTGGTCCAGCCAATGCGCCTTCTTTCGTAATGTGTCCAATCAAAAATACTGGAACGTCTGTTTGTTTGGCATATCTCAAAAGTTGTGCAGTACACTCACGAACCTGAGAAATACTTCCTGGTGAACTTTCTATTTGATTACTGTATAATGTTTGAATTGAATCAATTACCAACAGTTTTGGCTGAATCTCTTCCGCCTGCATAAAAATATTTTGCAGATTGGTTTCCGTAAGAATGAAGCATTCTTTGTTGTCCAACCCAATTCGTTCAGCACGCATTTTTATCTGCTGGTCACTCTCTTCACCGGATACATACAATACGCGCAAGTTTTTTTCTAACACTGCCAATTGTAGCATCAAAGTGGACTTTCCAATTCCAGGTTCACCGCCAAAAAGTATTAGTGAACCGGGAACCATTCCGTTTCCTAAAACCCTATTTAACTCGGAATCGGATAAAGTAATTCTCTCTTGTCCCCTGTTTTCAATGTCTTGAATTGGTTGTGGTTTGGCCGTACGTCCAGTATTGGTTGAAAAAGCGATGACTTGTGAAAGGTTTTTTTCTACAATTTCTTCTACAAAAGTATTCCATTCTGAGCAAGAAGGACATTTTCCAAGCCATTTAGGTGTTTGATAACCACAGTTTTGACAAAAGAATGCCGATTTAATTTTAGCCATAAAGCAAAGTTAAGAGAAAAAGCAGAAATTCACATTTGAAAGAAAGTAAATTATGAATAATTATTTATTTTAGTTGGTTCCTGAGTTTGTTTCTCTTGCCACTGCATTTCCCACCTTTTATAGACATAAGGTGAGAGCAAACGTTGATCATTATTTTGAAATATCACGATATTGTCGTGGGTTGTATAGTACCATGAGATTTCATATACTTTCATTTTGATTCCCAATTTTGTCTTTTCGAATCCCGAAACTGTAGAAAAGTCAAATTTCAATTCTTGTAAAGCAAGTTTATTGATGGTTATTTTCTTTCCTTTGATTCCGAGTAATTGAATCAAAATCACATAATTTCGATTGAGAATTTTGATGTTATTGGACGCGACTGAATGTGTATGTTTTCGGACGTCTTGGTGATATTTATTTTTGCAATGTATGTCGCAAAATACTTTGTCAGAGCGACCAAAGAGTTGTTTATTGCAAACGCAGCATTTTCTGGTGAATGTGATTTTTGAGTTTTTTTGCATGATTGTAAAAAGATAAAATGGTTTGTTATCCTAAGTTATGGAAAATTATAATTTGAATCCAAATATTTTTGAACAATTAAGTGATTTTATCCGTTATAATCACTTACAAGCCCGAAAACACTGAGAAAAAATTTTCCAAAAATCTTTATCAAATCCAAAACAAGATTATTCGTAATTTCGCCAAATATTTAAGCAACAATTCAAAATTCATCCAAAATGGCTATCAAAAGAACAAACTCAGAATCTCTTTTTTCAAAAGCTAAAAATTATTTCCCTGGTGGAGTAAATTCTCCTGTAAGGGCTTTTAAATCTGTTGATGGCTCGCCACTATTCATTAAAAAAGGGGATGGTTGTATGATTTGGGATGAAGATGACAATCAATTCATAGATTTCTGCTGCAGTTGGGGCCCTTTGATTTTAGGACACAATCACCCTAATGTTTACAATAAAGTTGTGGAAACGCTTCAAAATGGTTCGAGCTTTGGTGCTCCCACAAAACTAGAAAATGAATTGGCTGAATTAATTCTAGAAAGAAATCCATTTATCGATAAAATCCGATTTGTAAGTTCTGGAACCGAAGCTGTGATGTCTGCATTAAGGTTAGCACGTGGATATACAGGTAAAGACAAAGTCATTAAATTTGATGGTTGCTATCATGGACATTCAGATTCACTGCTTGTAAATGCAGGAAGTGGACTAGTAACTTTAGGTGAATCATCAAGTGCTGGCGTTCCAGCAAGTTTCGCACATGAAACTTTGGTTTTGCCGCTAAATGATATCGAAGCACTCAAAGCTTGCGTTGAAGCTTACAAAGATCAAATTGCTTGCGCGATTATTGAACCAATCCCAGCCAATAATGGTTTGCTGCTTCAAGAAAAAACTTTTCTGCTGGCATTGAGAGAAATTTGCACAGAACATAACATTCTACTATTTTTTGATGAAGTGATTTCAGGTTTCAGGGTTGCTTTTGCTGGTGCTGCAGAATATTATAGCATTGAGCCAGACTTGGTTACCTACGGTAAAATCATCGGTGGCGGACTTCCAGTTGGTGCTTATGGTGCCAAAAAAGAGATCATGGCACGTGTTTCTCCTGATGGAAATGTTTACCAAGCAGGAACGCTATCTGGAAATCCAGTTGCGATGGCTGCGGGAATTGCTCAATTGACAGAATGTGCAAAACCAGGATTTTATGAAGATCAATCCCAAAGAACGAAAGACTTTATTGCTCCAATAAATGCTCATGCTAAAAACAAAGGGTATGATTTTGAAATTGTGAGTATTGGCTCAATATTTTGGTTAAACTTCGCTGGAAATAAAACGATTCGTAAAGCAGAAGAAATAAATCCGGACATGACAGGATTCAGACACTTGCACAGTGCTTTATTAGAAAGAGGAATTTACCTTGGCCCAAGCGGATATGAAGTAGGTTTTGTTTCTTTGGCGCACACTCCAGAAATTCTTAAAAAGGCTTCAGAAATTATGTGTAATGCTTTGGATGAAATTTACAATTAAGAATATTTCATTCAATTTTTAGCAATTTCTTTACATTGTTCTTAATGTTTAGCAATTGAACAATGTATCGGTTCAAACATTTTGAAATGAAATCAGTATGCCTTATAAAGTAAAATTAACCATCATATAATGCGCTTAATTGGTTGCCAAATTTTCACAATTAAAGCCAAGATTTTTATCTAAAACAATTTAAAGGTCGTAAATTTGTAAAGGTATACAGAAGAGTATCACTGCTCTTTTTAATACCAAACCAGATAAAATGGAATATATTAAATTCACAAAAAGAGATGCATTTTCTAAGGAACTTGCTCAAAAAGTAAATGATTATTTAAAATCAAATAATCTCAAAAAATTTGGAAGCTGGAAAATTCTTTTGAAAGTTCCGCTAATGTTTTCAATTTACCTTTTACCTTATTTTTTAATGGTTTTCGGAGTAATTGAAAGTAAATGGATTATGCTTCTGATGTCTCTAACAATGGGTGTGGGAATGGCTGGAATAGGTCTTTCAATCATGCACGATGCGAATCACGGTTCCTTTTCTAAACGTCCTTGGATCAACAAAATGATGAGTTACTCAATGGAAGTTTTGGGCGGAAATGGTCTAAATTGGAGAATTCAACACAATGTTTTACACCACAGTTTTACGAATGTTCACGATTTAGATGAAGACATCAAACCTGTAGGATTGTTAAGATTTTCTCCCAATGAACCAAAAAAGAAAATACATAAGTTTCAAGTTTATTATGCTTGGTTTTTCTACGGTTTGATGACGCTTTCTTGGATGACAAACAAGGACTTTGCACAGCTAATAAGATACAAAAAGAAAGATCTCTTGGCTGCTCAAAATGTAACTTATAACAAGGCAATGTTCTTTTTAATTTTTTCAAAAGTGCTTTACTATGTTGCAATTGCGTTAGTTCCTTTACTTGTCATGGATATTTCTTGGTGGCAATGGTTAATTGGGTTTTTCTCCATGCATTTTGTAAGCGGTTCTATTCTAGCCTTTGTTTTTCAACCAGCACACGTAATGCCTGAAACAAGCTTTATGACTGTTGAAAATCACCAACAAGAAAATCCTGACGAAAGTTGGGCGATTCATCAAATGAAAACTACAGCTAATTTTGAGAATTGGAATCCAATTTTAACATGGTATGTTGGTGGTTTGAATTACCAAATTGAACACCATTTATTCCCAGATATTTCTCACATTCATTACCCAAAAATTTCAAAAATTGTGAAAACAATCGCTGAAAAACATGGAGTTCCATACAATTATCACAAAACATGGGGCGGAGCAATTTTCTCTCACTTAAGATTGTTGAATAGATTGGGAAGAGCTTAAAAGTCAATTCCATTATAAATGCATAAAAAAACGCCGATTGATGTCTCAATCGGCGTTTTTGTTTTAAAATTATTTTGTTTACCAAACTGGACAATCGTCACAATTGTTGGTTGGCTTCAAATAAACGAAAAATCCAGCAACAATGTGACCCATTGCAAAACCGTATTTTTGTGTCGCATAAGCAGTTAAATCATTTGGCCTTGTGTGAACCCTTACTTGATGCATAAATCCAGTATTTCCTTCTGCTTGCAAAAATACATGATTAAAAAATTCAAATCTTAATCCTGCATGTGCTGAAACTGAATAACCAGACATGGAAATAGTCACCATATCCTTTTGTTGACCAAAATTAAAATCATTGAACGACAAGATTCCACCAGCTCCCAATCCAAAATTGGTTGAAATTGCAAATCTTCTATTTTTAGTTCTATACAACATGTCAGAACGTGTCAAATCAAAATGCAAATAATTCAAACCGTTCGAATTTTCATAGTGAAAATTATCTCTATTGGTTGTAACGGGCTCATTTTCGTATGTCCCAGACCAAATAGTGTCAATTCCTGGATTGATTTTCCCATTCAACAACACTTTATTTCCATCATCAAATATATATTTCATGTGATCATAACCAAATGAAAGTGCATAATGATTTTTAAAATAATAGCCAATTCTAGCATTAAATTGAGGAACTGTAATATTTCCTAAATCAACATATTCTTTGAATTTATGACTCGGATTATCATGAGCTGTTGCATTTTTCAACGTGAAATCATATCCACTACCAATCAATCTTAAATTGCTTTTCGTATAAACTGATCGGTTATAACCCCAATAACCATAAAAAGTTCCTTTTCCGTATGAAACTTTTTTGATTTTTTTCTTCATTTGTGCTTGCAAATTCAAGGACAAACAAATCATAATTAACAAACTAATTTGCTTCATTCTTCTTATTTTTAATCAACTCATCTTCAAAAATGACACTTCCTTTTCTGTCAAATGTCTATAAAATCCTCTCGGTAAATCTTTTTTTGTCAAACTAGCAAATTTAACTCTATCTAGTTTCACAACTTCATAACCCAAAGATTCAAAAATTCTTCTTACAACACGATTTTTTCCTGAATGTAATTCTACGCCGATTTCTCGTGAACCTCCATTTTCAATAAATTCAACATGGTCGCATTTAATAATTCCATCTTCAAGCGTGATGCCTGATTTCATTTTTTCAACATCCTCTAAAGTAACTGCTTTATTGGCTTCAACATGGTATATTTTTGATGCTTTATATTTAGGATGTGTCAATTTTTTAGCCAAATCACCATCATTTGTAAATAACAAAAGTCCTGTAGTTTCTCTATCCAATCTTCCAACAGGATAAATTCGTTCTTTACAAGCTTTTTTTACAAGAGACATTACTGTTTTTCTGCCCAAAGGATCATCCATCGTGGTGATAAAATCTTTTGGTTTATTTAATAAAACGTATCTTTTAGTTTCAGCATTAATTGTTTGACCATCATATTTTACTACATCGCCAGGTTTGATTTTGTAGCCTAATTCTAAAATGATTTGATCATTTACACTTACAACACCTGTTTGAATCAAAACGTCAGCTTCTCTTCTTGAGGCAACTCCAGCATTGGACAAAAATTTATTCAATCGAATAGCATCTTCATTGAATGTAGGCATCGGATCTCCAACCTTTTCTTTGTCCTTGAAAGGAACATATTTTTTCCCTTTTCCAGCAAATCCTTTTTTGGAATCAATTTGTTTCTTTTGGAAACTAGACATTGTGGGAGTTTTGGATTTAAATCCAGGTTTTTTTGAATCTTTTGGTTTGATAGTTGATTCTGTTTCTTTTGAACCTTCTTTCTTTTTCGATTCTTGTCGGCCTCGGCCTTTTTCATTTGTGTTCATCACGAGCATATTTTCCACAAAGGTAAGAAAATATATTGTAGGTATTATTTTTTCAAATTCAACACAAAATCATATTAATCAGGCAATCTAACTGTATAATTGATTGCCTGATTTTTAAACTAACTATTTAATATTTTGTTTTTTTTCGATTTCCTTCACTTTTTGAGCTTGTGTAGAAATTTCCGTTTTTTTATTCGATTGATTGGTCATATTTTCCTCAATCTTTTTTTCAGCTTCACTGATTTTTTTTCTATAATCGTCAATGGAATTCAATAAATTTTCCTTTTCCTTTTCTAAGTCTTTTTGATCTTTTTCAAAACTTTCCAACTTCTTATTTTCTGCTTTTAATTCTTCACCAACACATTCTTTGGCAGTCTCTAAAGCAAACTTTCTCAAAACTTCTCTCATTTCATTGAACTGTTGGCTATGCTGGTTGCTATTCATATATGCACCTCCTAAATCAATGGCAAAAGCCACTTTAATCACATCGCCAGAGGTAATAATTATCGCGTAAACATCAAAGGGTTTGTCACCCATTACTTTCAACTTTGCTTGCATCGATGTGTATTCTCCTTTTGAAGAGTTGTACTTTCCATCCCAATCTTTCAACTCGCTTTTGAGCTCTTTTTCAACGACATCCATATTTCCATAAGGAATATTAACCACAATACTATTCTTTGATCCAACACTAAAATTGTTGTTTTCTTCAGTGACAGTAACACTATTTTGTGCAAACACCACTAAACCAACCAACGCAAACAAACTTGTAAATAAAACTTTCATAATTAAATAATTAAATAAAAATAGAGATTATTAAAAAGTCGATATTGTTTTCAAATTACAACGTTTTTACAATTTTAATTAAATCTATTCTCGTTAGATTAAAATTAAACAAAATTATTTGACCGAAAACTAAATTGTGCAATTTTGGCTTACAGTGTATTTTTTTCACCTTTCATTGGTTTTTCACTTGCCAAGAGTGACAAATAATAATTAATTTAGCACATGCAATTCAAAGATGTTGTTGGTCAAGATGAATTAAAAGCCCATTTAATCCAGGAAGTTAATCAGGAAAAAATTAGCCATGCGCAAATGTTTCTTGGCAATGCTGGTTTTGGCGGTTTGCCTTTAGCGCTTGCTTTTGTTCAATATTTATTTTGTGAAAACAAACAAGCGAAGGACAGTTGCGGTGCATGTAATTCCTGTAGAAAAGTAAATGAAATTCAGCATCCAGACATCCATTTTTCATTTCCAGTTGTGCAGGCAATCAATAAAAAAAGTGATTTCTTTTTGCCAGCATGGAGAACTCAAATTGCTGAACAACCTTATTTTAATTTGAATCAATGGATTAATCGCATTGATGACAAAGGTAGAACACCTATCATTTCAACTGAAGAAAGTCAAGAAATTATTAAAAAACTGAGTTTTAAGTCTTTTGAAGGAGGATACAAAGTGATGATTATTTGGATGGCTGAGGAAATGAATTCTCAATGTTCAAATAAATTACTAAAGATTTTAGAAGAACCACCAGCAAAAACGCTATTTCTCTTAATTGCAGATTCTCAGGAAAAATTATTGCAAACAATTCTTTCAAGAACACAATTACTAAAAATTCCAAGAATTAGAGTGGAGGAATTATCTAAACATTTGCAAACGAATTACCAGCAAGATTCCTCCACCGCAACAAGTATTGCTTCACAAACAGAAGGCAATTTGATTGAAGCATTAGAAATGCTAAATGCCAATTTGGAAAAGAATATCAATCGTGAACTCTTTATTCAATTAATGCGTGTTTGCTACAAAAAAGATGTAAATCCAATGCTTGATTGGGCAGAGGAAATTAGTTCTATCGGAAAAGAAAGGCAAAAAACGTTTTTGAAATATGCTTTGCACATGTTTAGACAAAGTTTATTAAGAAACTATACTGAAAACCAACTTACTAAAACGTCGGTAGAAGAAGAAGCTTTTTTGAAAAATTTTGCAAAATTCATTACTGGAAATAACATTCATGGATTTATGGAAAACTTCAATGACGCTGTTTACCACATCGATCGCAATGCCAATCCCAAAATATTATTTACTGAATTGTGCTTTAAAGTGATGCGTTTCATTCATTTTGCTTAATTCTTGAAATAAAAAAAGGACTGAAGTAAACTTCAATCCTTTCAAAAATCTATTCAATAATTCGTTTATTTATCGTTGATCGCTTTGATTCCTGGCAATTCGATTCCTTCTAAATACTCTAACATAGCGCCACCTCCGGTTGAAACGTAACTTACTTTATCAGCTAGATTGAATTTGTTAATTGCTGCAACAGAATCTCCTCCGCCAATTAGTGAAAAAGCACCATTTGCCGTCGCATCAACAATGGCCATGGCTACATCTTTTGTTCCTTGTTGAAAATTATCCATTTCAAAAACGCCCATTGGACCATTCCACAAAATCAATTTGGAATTCAAAATAATCTCGCGACAAGCTTTAGAAGTTTCTGATCCAGTATCAAGTCCCATCCAACCTTCAGGAATTTCACCAATTTTTACTTCTTTGCGATTGGCATCATTGTCAAATTTATCAGCAATAATCGTATCTGTTGGAATGTATAAATTCACTCCATTTTGTTTGGCTTTAGCAATAATGTCTCTGGCCATTTCCAAGTAATCATCCTCCACCAAAGAGTTTCCTACATTTCCACCTTGTGCTTTGACGAAAGTGTACGCCATTCCACCGCCTACAATTAAATTGTCAACTTTGTCCAACAATTGTTGAATAATGGTAATTTTAGAAGAAACTTTAGCTCCACCAACAATCGCTGTCAATGGCTTTTCTGTACTATTCAGTACTTTATCTACTGCTTTAATTTCTCCTTCAAGCAAAAATCCAAACATCTTGTCATTTGGGAAAAATTTAGCAACAACAGTTGTACTTGCATGCGCTCTGTGTGCCGTTCCAAAAGCATCGTTTACATAAACATCGCCCAACTTGGACAATGATTGGGCAAAACTTTCTGTACCTGCAGTCTCTTGCTTGTAAAAACGTAAGTTTTCTAACAACAATACTTCACCAGCCTTTAAATTAGTGCTTAAATTTTCAGCTTCTTGACCAATACAATCGCTTGCAAATTTTACTTCACGATGCAACAATTCACTTGTATGTTTTACAATGTGTTTCAAAGAAAACTTGTCTTCAAATCCTTCTTTCGGACGACCTAAATGCGACATTAAAACTACACTTCCACCAGCGTTTAAAATGTGATTAATTGTTGGTAATGCAGCGCGGATTCTTGTATCGTCAGTAATTTCAAGTGTTTCTTTATCCAAAGGAACATTAAAATCAACACGGATCAACGCTCGTTTTCCACTAAAGTCATAAGTATGAATATCAGCCATTTCAGTAAATTTATTTTTCTACCTGCAAAAGTAGCAAAAACTAAAGAATGAGGAATTGAATTTTAGGAAATATTGGGCTTCAAAAAGAAAATTAGATCAATATAAAATATTAATTATCAAGCAAATCTTCACTGATTTGAAGGGGCGAAAATAGATAGGTTGCATTTCCAAAGGCCAAAATAGGATAGAAAATAAAAGGAAATAAAACAATTCCAACAGTAAAGCCATTGGACTTACCAAAATTTTTGACTATTCCATTGATAATCATAATCATGAAAACAATGTTTACAAATGGAACAAACATCATCCTGAACCACCAACCTGGTTTTCGTGCTATAATGTTCATTACATAAAAATTATAAAAGGGAACAATTGCCGCCCATCCCGGT
>JBFYPS010000125.1:0-4302 GCA_041303135.1 Crocinitomicaceae bacterium
CGGCAAACCATTAAAGAGTTCATCGATTTCATCTATAAATTCAATATTAAATTTAATACCTAAATGATTTGCATAAAAATGAATGAAATCGACAAAAGAATTATAGTTAATTTCAACTCCGTCAATATCATATGTAATTAATTCATAATGCTTTTCAGCAAGATTGAGAGAATCAAAGACATCTTTAATATAAAAAATATCGCTACATTTTGGTTTTCGCTTTTTAAATAAAAACATCTTAATTCAAAATCGGTTGTTCCTCATCTTCTTCTGAATCCCAACGTTCCACGCGTTTTACACCTTCGATCAATTCAAATTTTTGGGTCAATAAATCCAAGTGTTCGCGGTCGTAAACCAACACCTTGATTTTGCCTTCAAACAAACCGTCATTGGCTTCAAATGAAATCGATTTCATGTTCACATTGTGTTGATTTGAAATGATTTCTGTGATTTTGTTTACAATTCCCACATCATCAATTCCAATCAAACGCAAAGACGCTAAATGCGAAACCAAATCTTCTTTTTTCCATTTTGCTTTGACACAACGATAAGCCATTTTGGACATCAAATGTTCCGCATTCGGGCAATTGTTTCGGTGAATTTTGATTCCTTCATTAATGGTGATAAATCCAAAAACTGAATCACCAGGAATTGGATTACAGCATTTTGCCAATTTATATTGAATATTTTTGAAATCTTCACCAATGATTATGATGTCCTCTTTTTTATTGATTTTTGGATAAACATCCAGTTCGTGTTTATCTTTGGGCGTTGTCGTTTTCTTTTCTAATTGTAAAATCCCATTGACATTTTCGATTTCACGCAATTTAGTTAAGTCAATTTTACCTTTTGCAATTCTAAAATATAATTCCGTAGGAGAAGGCATGCCAAAAATTTTCTCCAAGACTTGAATATTTTCAAGCTGAAAACGGATGTTAAATTGTTTGAATTTTCTTTCTAAAATTGCTTTTCCATCGATGGCAATGGTTTTGCGCTCATCATTTAATGAGGTTTTAATTTTTTGCTTCGCACGAGCAGAAGTAACAAATCTAAGCCATTCATCACTAGGCTTTTGTTTTGGTGAAGTGATAATTTCAACTTGATCACCGTTTTGCAATTGATAACTTAAAGGAACCAATTTGGTGTTAACTTTTGCACCAATACATTTATCGCCAATTCCCGTATGAATGTCGTAAGCAAAATCTAAAATTGTTGCACCTGTTGGTAAAACTCTTAGTTCACCCTTTGGAGTAAAAACATAAATTTCGTCAGAAAATAAGTTCATTTTAAACTCATTCACAAAATCCATGGCACTTAACTCAGGATTTTCCATCAGTTCACGGATTTCAGCAATCCAACGGTCAAATTTAGAATCTTCAGATTTATCTTCTTTGTATTTGTAATGTGCGGCTAATCCTTTTTCTGCGATTTCATCCATTCTTTTGGAACGAATTTGAACTTCCACCCATTTTCCTTGCGGCGACATAACTGTTGTATGCAAAGACTCGTATCCATTGGCTCTTGGTGTTGAAATCCAGTCTCTTAATCGCTCAGGACTTGGTTGATAAAAATCCGTAACGATACTGTAAATTCTCCAACAATCTGGTTTTTCAAGTTCAACAGGCGTATCCACAATGATTCTAATGGCAAACAGATCATACACTTCTTCAAAAGGAATTTCCTTGGTTTGCATTTTTCTCCAAATAGAAGAAACAGATTTTGTTCTGACTTTGACATCAAACACATAACCTTCATGCAGCAAAGCTTCTCTTATCGGATGTGTAAAACGACGAATGAATCTATTTCGAACGTCTTGTGTAGATTTAAGATTATTTTCAATGGATTTATAAACTTCTGGTTCAGTGTATTTAAAAGCCAAATCATCCAATTCACTTTTGATGGAATACAAACCCAATCGGTGCGCCAATGGAGCGTACAAAAATTTAGTTTCAGAAGCAATTTTCAATTGTTTGTCAGGTGCCATGCTTCCCAAAGTTCGCATGTTGTGCAACCTATCAGCCAATTTGATTAAAACAACCCGGATATCATCAGAAATAGTCAAAATCATTTTCCTGAAATTCTCCGCTTGAATAGAAGCGTTTTCGTCAAAAACTTCAGGAATTTTTGTCAATCCATCAATAATTCGTCTGGCTTTTTCACCAAAAAGATCTTCGACATCTTGCAAAGTTATGTGAGTATCTTCCACAGTATCATGCAAAAGTGCACACACTACGCTCGTTGCTCCTAGTCCCATTTCCTCAGCACAAATTCTTGCCACAGCGATGGGATGATAAATATAAGGTTCACCAGATTTTCTTCGCATGTCTTTGTGCGCATCAACTGCAACATCAAATGCTTTGCGAATTAATTTTGTGTTTTCCCGCGTTCTATTTTTGGTTGCACGAAGCAAACCTTTGAAGGCGTTTAATATTTCTTTGCGTTCTTTTTCTAAATCGATTTGTGTAATGTCCATGAAAATATATTGGGATAAAGAAATTTCGAAAATGTCAAAATTAGAAACCTTTCATGAAATCATCATCCATTTCGTAGTATGCTTTGGCTGTTTTCTTGTCTTTACCAACTTTTTTAACTTTCACTTTTGCCAATTTTTCGGCAGGTTTAGTTTCTTCATCCTCAGCTTTAGCCGTTTCAGACAATTCATCATCTTCTAATTCAATTTCAACCTTACTTGATTTGTCCTTTTTGGAAAAAACAATTTGTTCAACCTTTTTAGACTTATCTTTTTTATGGGATTTGTCTTTCTTCTTAGATTTTTCTTCTTTCACAGAAACTTCAAATCCAAGTTTTTCTGCAATTTGTGTAAGTAATTCAACATTTTCACTTACCTCTGACTTCAAGACTAATTTTGGCATGTTCTATTTATTTAAAATTAAACTTCTTATTTAGCAGGCAATACTTTGGTACTAACTTCACCAAAACCTATTTTTACTCCATTTCTTTCGCAATAACCTCTCATTATTACAGTATCATTATCCAAAATGAACTTTCTTTCTGAACCATCTTTCATTTTCAATGGTTTCGTTCCTTTCCAAGCCAACTCTAACATTGAACCATAAGAATCTTCTGTTGGACCAGAAATTGTTCCTGAACCCATCAAATCTCCACAACGCACATTGCAACCATTCACTGTGTGGTGCGCCAATTGTTGTGCCATATTCCAATACATGTGTTTAAAATTGGATTTACTAACAACATTTTGATCACCAGATTCTGTTTCAATTATAACCTCTAAATTGATATCGTAAGATTTTTGACCTTGATATTCCAAATAACTCAGCACCGCTGGATCTTGGGTTGGGCCTTCTACTTTGTATGATTGTAATGCATCTAAAGTAACAATCCAAGGAGATAAACTAGATGCAAAATTTTTCGCTAAAAACGGTCCTAAGGGAACATATTCCCAAGTTTGAATATCTCTTGCAGACCAATCATTAAACAAACACATTCCAAAAATATAATCTTCCGCCTCTTCCGTAGAAATTGAATCACCCAAAGGTTTACCATCAAAAGTGATGAAAGCAGTTTCTAATTCAAAATCTAAATTTCTACAAGGGGCAAAAATTGGATTTTCTTCTGGATTTGGTTTGATTTGTCCTTTTGGTCTGTGAATTGGTTCACCAGAAATAATAACGGAACTCGCTCTTCCATGGTAACCAACAGGAATCCATAACCAATTCGGCAATAATGCGTTAGCAGGATCTCGAAACATAGTTCCAACATTGGTTGCATGTTCTCTACTTGAATAAAAATCCGTGTAATCTCCAATTTGGATAGGCATACACATCTGCACTTTATCAATTGGAATTAAAACTTGAGCAACGTGGTGTTCATTGTTTTTCAAATCATGATTTTCAGTACTCAACAATTTTGAAATGCGATTTCTTAAATCACGCGTAGCTTTTTTACCTTTTTTCATCAAATGATTTAAAAAAGGATTGTCAAAATCTTCAGGACCAAATGCTAAATTTTCAAGGTAACCTAATACGTATAATGTTTTCAAATCCAAGGCGAAATCACCTATTCGAACAGCCGCTCTTTTAGATAAACTACTAGATTCAATGATACCAAAAGGTAAATTTTGAATTGGAAAATCCGAACCTAGTGGAATTTCGATCCATGATTTTAATGCTGGATTATTTGCTGATATCTGTATTGATTCCATCTTTGATATTGAAATTAGTATTGAATTGAATGACAAATATAATGAATTAGAAGCATTTAAAAATCGTACTTATATTAGATAAATATCAAAAAATTAAACAGTTGATTTCAAATTTATAC
>JBFYPS010000126.1:0-3524 GCA_041303135.1 Crocinitomicaceae bacterium
TACAATTACAGAAAATAAAATGAGTTTAGCGAAACTGTATTTACTTTCAAGTGATAAAATTTTTGAACCAACAGCTGATTTAAACGACGAAGAAAAAGAATTGATAAAATTGTCCATGCTTTCGAGTGAACCAATTCCTTTCGACCCAATGGAAATTGCTGTACATCAAAGTTATGAAGCGATTTTCAAGAAAAGTGAAAGAGTCAAATTCAAATTGGTGCATGAGTATGCGCTTGGAGGGAAACCACCGATGATGACGCATGTTTTCGAAGATGAAAAGGGAAATGTTACGATTGCTGCCAAAGGTGCGCCTGAAGCGTTGTTGGAAAGTGCGAAAATTTCAGCAAAAGAAAAAAAACAAATTCTCGCGACCATTCAAAATTTAGCCAAAGAAGGTTATCGTGTTTTGGCTGTAGCAGAATCTACTTTTAAAGGGAAGAAATATCCTGTCAATCAGCAAGATTTGCCTTTTTTATTTAAAGGAATTATTGCCTTTTACGACCCGCCTAAAAAGAATATTCAGCGTGTTTTGGAGGAATTTTATACGGCAGGAATTTCGGTAAAAATCATCACGGGAGACAATACCGAAACAACAATTGCCATTGCCAAGCAAATCAATTTTCGCGGTTTTGAAAAAAGCATTACCGGCGATGAGTTGATGAAAATGAACCCAAAAGAATTACGCAAATGTGTGATGCATACTTCTATTTTTACCCGCATGTTTCCCGAAGCGAAATTGAAAATTATCAATGAACTGAAAGCAAATCACCAAATCGTTGCAATGACTGGAGATGGCGTGAATGATGGTCCCGCTTTGAAAGCTGCACATATTGGCATCGCGATGGGAAAAAAAGGAACTGAAATTGCCAAACAAGCCGCATCTTTGATTTTGTTGAACGATGATTTATCAAAAATGGTGGATGCAGTGGCCATGGGCAGAAAAATTTATGCGAATTTAAAAAAGGCGATTCAATATATTATTTCAATTCACATTCCAATCATTTTAACAGTTTTCATTCCTTTGGCTTTTGGCTGGATCTATCCAAATATTTTTTCACCGATTCATATCATTTTTCTGGAGATAATCATGGGACCAACGTGTTCGATTATCTATGAAAATGAGCCGTTGGAGAAAAATACCATGAATCAAAAACCAAAAGCTTTAACGACAACTTTTTTTAATTGGAAAGAATTGTCTGTCAGTATTATTCAAGGATTGATGATAACTGCAGGAACTTTATTTATGTACCAATATTCCGTCCTAAATGGATTTGATGAAGCACTTACAAGAACGATGATTTTTACCGTTTTAATCACGGCAAATATTTTTCTCACCTTGATTAATCGTTCGTTTTATTTCTCCATTTTTACGACTTTGAAATACAAAAACAACATGGTTTACTACATTATTTTAATTACGATTTCATTGGTAAGATTGATACTATTTGTGTCACCTTTGACTAATTTCTTTGAATTTGAAAAATTAACTTTCTTTCAATTAATAATTGCTATTGCTATTGGTTTTGTTTCTGTCATTTGGTTTGAAATGGTCAAAATATTTTATAGAAAAAGAAGTAATCAAATTACAAAAGATGCTGTAAAAGTTTAAATTTGATAAAATTTCATCACAAAATGAACAATAACAGCAATCACGACGAACGTTTCGCCAAAATGATTTTCGGTTCTGTATATCCACTTTATTTGGCGAAAGTCGAGCGAAAAGGCAAAACGAAAGCAGAATTGGATCAAATTATTTCGTGGTTGACGGGATTTGATGAATCGACCATTCAAGAAATGATTGAGCGAAAGGTGACTTTTGAAACTTTTTTCCAAGAAGCGAAAATCAACGCAAATGCGAAACTAATTACTGGCGTAATTTGCGGTAATCGTGTGGAGGAAATTGAAAATCCATTGACTCAGCAAGTGCGTTATTTAGATAAATTGGTGGATGAATTGGCCAAAGGTCGGAAGATGGAGAAGATTTTGAGAGAATCATAGTATTTTATTTCTATAAAAATCAAGTTAGTACTCTCATGTTTTTTGATTTTTATACAACTGTCACAATGAAGGGATGAACTTTGTTGTAGAAAGTGATACATTTATATTCTCAATTCGGGAACTGAAAAAAAAGGAATATGAAAACGGAGCAAAAATATTATGATTTACTCATTTTAATCACAAATGATGTGGAATTAAGTACATTTCTATCCAAGGAAATGATGGAATCTGAAAATAACTTGCATTCTTTTTTTGAAAAGCACAAAGCGGCACATTTTACAAATCGTGGGATAAGCAATGCCGAAAATCCAGATTTGGCCTTGTGCTATTTATTGGATAAATTGGAAGAAAACGAATTTTTGTGCGAATTGGATTATAAATCTGATTCAGAAGAATTAAATTATGCGCTTAAATTACTATCCAAGGGAAAAATTCAAAAGGATTTGTTCTCAGATGAAGATGAAGAAGATGCGCATGGCATGTTTGAATTGATTTTTGATGCTGAAGATTTTCTGGAAGAACTAGATTTGGCGATTGTTCAATTTCCTATCGAAAGCGATAGCCATCCGATTTCAGTGGTTCCTTTGGAAAAATTGGAAGCAGTTCAAACCTTGATTGATGAACTTTTTGGATAGTTTATCATTTATTTGCATAAAAACAACCATCAGTTGTCAAATACAACTAAAAATAACTAAATTACAACCATGAATATATGTGTTTTTGAAAGCTATAGTTTTCATCCGCAATAACTTTGCAGCATAGAAATTCAAAAATTGTAATTATGGAAATCAAATCAATTGGCAACAAAATTGCCGAAGCTAGAAAGAAAGTCAATTTGTCACAAGCGCAATTGGCAGAACATTTATTTATCAGCGCGCAAGCGGTTGGAAAGTGGGAGCGAGGTGAATCAATTCCCGATTTAATCACCTTTATCAGACTCGCGAAAACAGTTGGTGTAGATTTGAATTATTTTTCGGATGATTTTAAATCTACATTGGAAGAAACAACCGAGAAAAATCCAATGATTGAAGTTGAAATTCAATCAGATGCACCGAAGCAAACTAAAAATAAATTGCGTTGGAACATGTCGCGCGGAAATTGGGTAGATGCCGACTTTTCAGGATTGAAAAATTTGCAAGAAAAATTCAGTTCCTCCAATATGAAAAAATGTAAATTCATTGGTTCTGAATTGAATGGCTTGCTTCTGAAAAGCAATAATATCGATGGCTGTGATTTTTCTAAGTCGGAAATCAACCAAAGTCAAATCCAAAATTCAAACATTGTGCACACGAATTTCAGCGATTGTACGCTAAAGGAAACGGAATTTTCAGGAAGTTTCATTATGGATTGTGATTTCTCGAATGTCAATTTATCTGGTGCCACTTTCAAGTATGGAGGAATTCAAAAAAATCCCATGAGCAATGCAGTTTTGAATCAAACTTCCTTCCATGCAATGTACATTGCCGATATCGTTTTCGGTGGAAAAGTGGAAGATTGTTCTTTCGAAAATTGTGATTTCAAACGCG
>JBFYPS010000127.1:0-2579 GCA_041303135.1 Crocinitomicaceae bacterium
TTTCTTCTAAATCTTCTTTGAAAATGACTTCACTTTCCAATAATTTTTCAGCTAAAATTGTTAGCTTATCTTTATTTTCAGTCAAGATTTGTAAAGCTCTTTGATATTGTTGTTCAATCAACAAACTTACTTCCTCGTCAATAACTCTCGCTGTTTCTTCAGAATATGGTTTTGTGAAACTATCTCTTCCTTGTGAATCATAAAATGAAACATTTCCGATTTTCTTGTTTAACCCATAAATAGAAACCATTGCGTATGCTTGTTTGGTCACTTTTTCTAGGTCGCTCAATGCACCTGTTGAAATTTTTCCAAAAATCAATTGCTCTGCCGCTCTACCTCCCAAAGCAGAACACATTTCATCAGAGATTTGCTCTGTCGTTGTGATACTTCTTTCTTCCGGTAAATACCATGCAGCACCCAAAGATTGTCCACGAGGTACGATTGTTACTTTTACTAATGGATGTGCATGTTCTAATAGCCAAGAAGTTGTTGCGTGTCCTGCTTCGTGAAATGCAATGGCGCGTTTTTCATCCTTGGTGATGATTTTATTTTTCTTTTCTAAACCACCAACAATTCTATCCACTGCATCCAAGAAATCTTGTTTCTCAACATGTGTTTTGGCTTTTCTTGCGGCAATTAAAGCAGATTCATTACATAAATTTGCAATATCAGCTCCCGAAAAACCTGGCGTTTGTTTAGCTAAGAAATCAATGTCAATTGAATCATCTAATTTCAAAGGTTTCAAATGCACTTTGAAAATTTCTTTTCGCTCGTTGATGTCTGGCATGTCAACATAAATCTGTCTATCAAAACGACCAGCACGCATTAATGCACTATCTAATACATCAGCACGGTTTGTAGCTGCTAGAATAATCACTCCAGAATTTGTTCCAAATCCATCCATTTCAGTCAATAACTGATTCAAAGTGTTTTCTCTTTCATCATTTGAGCCCATTCCATTATTTCTTCCACGCGCTCTACCAATTGCATCAATTTCATCAATGAAAATAATTGCAGGGGCTTTTTCTTTGGCTTGTTTGAATAAATCTCTTACACGAGAAGCTCCAACACCAACAAACATTTCAACAAAATCAGATCCAGAAAGCGAGAAGAAAGGAACTTTAGCTTCACCAGCAACTGCTTTGGCTAATAAAGTTTTTCCTGTTCCTGGAGGCCCTACTAACAAAGCTCCTTTCGGAATTTTCGCTCCTAGCTCAGTATATTTTTTAGAGTTTTTCAAAAATTCAACAATTTCCTGAATTTCTTCTTTTGCTCCATGTAATCCAGCAACATCTGCAAAGGTAACGTTGGTTGATTTACCTTTTTCGTACACCTGTGCCCTAGATTTGCCGATGTTGAAGATTTGACCGCCGCCACCTCCAGCACCACCTGACATGCGTCGCATGATTACTAACCAAACAACGATTAGAATAACTGGTAATAACAAGAAATTAATGACAGCACCTAAATAATTCTCTTCCACAATTGGTTCAGAATTGATTGTTGGTTTGTTTAACGCTTGTAAAGATTTGTTTTTCTCATCTAAACGCGTCAAAAAGTTTCCAGGATCAGCAATTTTGAACTGAAAACTGGGATTTATGCTTTGTCTAGTTTTCTTAACTGGATTTAAAACTTTTTTTAGTTTTTCAAAGCTTGCTTTCTTACTTGCAGTAATGAATTTTCGTCCTTCTTCAGTTATTTTGAAATCAACTCTTTCACGATTAACGATTTTGACCTCGTTTACATAACTTGAATCTGCCAAAGTGAAGAATACATCTTGTTTAATTTCAACCACATTTGAGCTACTAGTAAAAATACTAATTGCAATTGCAGCAATTCCAATCAGCGCATATATCCAATATATGTTGAAAGGACTTTTCTTTTTTTCTTGATTTTCTGACATGTAATTGTAAAATAAATGTGTTAATCCAAATTTGGAATATCTGTTCTAATTGCGTCAGCCCAAAGGTCTTCAAGATCATAAAAACCGCGCGAATCTTTATGGAAAATATGAGCTACTACATTCACATAATCCAATAAAATCCACTCAGAATTTTCTTTTCCTTCTTGGTGCCAGGGTCTTTCTTGAAGTTCTTTTCTTGTGTGTCTCATGACAGAACTATTGATCCCGTCAACTTGAGTAGTAGATTCACCTGAACAAATGACGAAAAAATCAGTGACTGAATTTTTTACTTCTCTTAGGTCAAGTACCACGATGTCTTTCGCTTTGTTTTCTTGCATTCCTTCGACTATGCAATCGCAAAGTACTTTTGAATCTATGTTGTTTATCAATTTATACATTCTATAATTTGTGTTCTTTACAAAATTAATTTAATATTTTAACTTTACGCATTATAAACGCTCCATTGAGCGATAAAGTTTAAACATGATTGGTCGAAAAATCATATTCAAAGAAACGCTCGATTCTACAAACAATTATGCTGCCAAGTTACTTCAAGCTGGTGAATTGACCCATGGAACGGTAATAATGTCAGGTGAACAAACCGCTGGCAGAGGACAAAGAGGCGCGGTTTGGGCTGCTGAACCATATAAAAATCTGATTTTTACTTGTTTTTTAT
>JBFYPS010000128.1:0-13759 GCA_041303135.1 Crocinitomicaceae bacterium
CATAAGTACCAATACTTGCTTTTTGATTATTGTCTGTAATACCATCCCAATTAAAACTACCTTTGATTGCTAAAAGTTCACTTTTCACCAAATCTTTCACTGATCTTCCTCTATCATCGTAAATTCGAATTGTACCGATCATACCTGCATCTTGCATTTCATAATTAATCTGCATCACGTCTTCAAATCCATCATTATCAGGTGAAAACGTTTCTGAAGTTAAAGTGATTTTTCCACTTTCTTGTCCTACGGAATATTGCGAATTTTGACTTCCAGGTGTAGCAAAACTGACCGCTTCTGCTGCAGTGTGCCAATTTTTTAAATCCTCTGATTTTCCAAATGGATCTATTCGTTCAAGTGATTTTCCATCAAAATCATCGAGCAATTGAAAATGCCAATCTTCCAAATAACTGACTTTATCCAACAACAACAGATTGTTTACCAAATAAACAGTTCCTGAATCGTTATTGAAGGTTGGTAAACTCATCTGAATAAATCGCCCAGGAATTGCAAAAGGATAAACTTGAAGTTGTGATAATGAATCTGAAGTTAATACAACATATTCTCCCTCTTTTAAGATGAAATGTTCTTCAATCAATTTCAAATTTGAAATGGTATCATCATCAAAATTTCCCAATTGCAAATTATATAGATCTATCCATTTAGTAGAATTGTTTCTTATTTCAACAAAGTCATACCCTGATGTAAACGGATTAAAAAGGATTTCATTGATCACCAAGTCTCCTGCAACTGGAGTATCTGGCAAAACGAAATTTCCAAAAAGATTGGTCGTATTTGTCCAGCAATCAGCAACATTGTTCATGGTAATTTGATACTGCTGAGAACCGATTAAATTCTCTTGAAAAGTATAAGTTACTGATTTAGGAGCGCTTTCTGTTGTCACTAAATTTGTCACGGTCAAACTTGGGTTAAATGTCAACACCGAATTAACCAAATATGCAGAATCAAGTCCTTCAGAAAATGTGACCTCTAAAACATTCGGTGCAGATGCCAAAAGGGTTTTGAGAGCTGGTACTTGCGTATCAGGTGTTACATCAAAAATAGAATTTTGCAAACTCGGCGTTCCACCTTCACTTGAATTACTGGCGCGCCAATTTGTTTCATCTGAACAAGGATCCCCTGGATTAATCAATTCTAAGCTATAGCCGCCTTCTTTCTTAACTTCATCTTGAAACCAAGAGTCTGTGTAGGAAATTTTATCTATTACTATTCCATTATTATCTTTTAATACAATATCATCGCCTGCATTATTCAAACTTGGAAAACTAGTTACCGCCACTGTATTTAAAAAAGAGTCGACAATTGTTGAACCACATAAAATTTTATATTCGCCGGGAATCAACCAAGCATTTCCAATCGTTCCATCAGAAGCATTATCGCCAATTTTCCAACCATTTAAATTGAAAATTTTGTTACTTCGATTGTAAATTTCAACAAATTCATATTCAGGTAAACCTAAAACCGGTGAAGGATCACTCATAAATTCGTTGATTATAACATCTCCTTTTTCAGGTGTTTGCGCTTGTAAAAAAGTAAATATCGCATTGTGCACCACTGAATTTCCAGAAATATCTTCCACATTGGAAATAGTCACTTCATTGTTTGCTCCATTCACTAAAGGAGTTTGTAAGGATAAATGTATCAAAGCAAAATTACTTGCGTCTCTCGTGGCAGAAACAACAGTATTTGAAGGATTTATTACATAATTTGAAACTGTTTCTCCAGTAGTTTGATCAATCGCTTCGTTGAAAAGCAAATCCACATTGGTTGCATTGATTACGGAAGTTGAGGTCACAGTAGGTGCCTGTGTATCAACAATTTCATCTCCAATGTAAATATCATCATAATAAAATTTTGTTGCGTTACTTGAAGTGTAAACACACATAAAACCAGCATGTGTTCCCACTAAATTCGTGGCATCTGTTCCCGTTGATTGAAAAATATAGTTTATTCCGCCTGTGTAATCGACATATAAAACCCAATTTCCTGCATTGTCTCGAACCACTCTGATTCCCAAATTTGCAGAATTTGCAATTGCCCCAGTTGTACCCGCACAAATTTCTGTACTTGTTCCTCCAACACTTTTAAATAGTCGCACCGCGTCTGTCGTCAAACCCTCACCTAAAAGGATGTAATATCCATCCGGATTGGTACTTAAATCTGAACTTGCTGCTGTTAGATAGATTTTAGAGAAATTACTTGAAGAGCCTGCAAAACTTTGCTTGGCATAAAATCGCCATTCCTTATTATCAATTGAAGTTAAATTGTGTGGAGTAACTAAATAAGAAGCGTTTGTTGCTACATCATTCAACTGCAATTGCTTACTTGTATTTACAATGAAATTTGCTATTGTTCCTGTCCAACTTGGATTTGAAGTAAAATCACCATCAGTAAAATCTTCCTGAACCTGAGAAAAAACAAGTAAGGGAAGTATTAAAAATGAAATGTTAAGAAAGTGTTTCATAGATAGTTCACAATAAGACTTTAAATATAGTAATTTTGAGATTGTATTTATAAATTTATTCGGAATTATTCTTTGTTGAAAATCATCGTTTTAAAAAATTTAAAATCTGACTTCATTTGAAATTTCGATATACTAAAAGTTAATAAAATGAGAATAGCTGTAGTTGGTGCTACCGGAATGGTCGGAAATGTAATGCTCAAAGTATTGCGTGAGCAAAATTTTCCTGTAACTGAATTGATTCCTGTTGCTTCTGAAAAATCCGTCGGTCAGAAAATCGAATTTGGAGGAATTTCCTATTCAATTGTGGGTTTACAAACTGCTGTGGAGATGAAACCTGATTTAGCTATTTTTTCCGCTGGAGGAGAAACCTCTTTGCTTTGGGCACCAAAATTTGCTGAGGTGGGCACTTTTGTAATTGACAACAGTTCAGCTTGGAGAATGGATCCAACAAAAAAGTTGATTGTACCAGAAATCAACGGTGATTTATTGACTGTTGATGATAAAATCATTGCCAATCCAAATTGCAGTACCATTCAAATGATGCTTGCTTTGGCTCCTTTGCATAAAGCTTTTACTGTGAAAAGGGTCGTTGTTTCGACTTATCAATCCATCACTGGAACAGGAATGAAAGCAGTGCAACAAATGGAAAATGAGCGCGCTGGAATCGACGGTGAAATGGCGTATGCTTATCCGATTGATAAAAATTGCATTCCACATTGTGATTCATTTTTGGATAATGGATACACAAAAGAAGAAATGAAGTTAACGCAAGAAACAAAGAAAATTCTTGATCCATCAATTCGTGTAACTGCAACTGCTGTGCGCGTTCCTGTTGTAGGTGGTCATTCTGAAGCTTTGAATGTTGAATTTGAAAAGGAATTCGAATTGAGTGATGTCAGAAAATTATTACACGATTCTCCAGGTGTAACGTTGAAAGATGATCCTACCACCAACACTTATCCAATGGCAAAATACGCTGAAGGAAAAGACGATGTTTTTGTAGGTCGAATCAGAAGAGACGAAAGTCAGGCGAAAACACTAAACATGTGGGTGGTTGCTGATAACTTAAGAAAAGGTGCTGCAACAAACGCTGTTCAAATCGCGCATTTGTTGATCAAAAAAGGGTTTTTGAAAATGTAATTTTTTCTTAAAAAATAATTGAAAACCACGTTCTGAAAAGTGCGTGGTTTTTTTATTGTTTACAAAAATCAAAGCATAAAAAAGGGTTGAATCATTGATCCAACCCTTTCAAAATTATTGTGTTAATTAGTCTTCAATGGTAATACCAAGACTATTGAATTTACGGTAATCTTTTACTTCAGCTTTTTTGAATAAAGCTTGGCGTACTGAACTTTCAACATTTCCTCTTGCTGCGGCCAACAATTGCTCTTTCTCTAAATCAAAATTGCTTGTAGCTGGTGCTTTCGTTGTTTTATTCAAACGAATCAAATAAACACCTTGCAAACCTTTCAAAGGAATAGTTAATTCTCCATTTTTCAATCCTGCGAATAATGAACCTACAACTTCAGGCTCAAAACCACTTCCACCAAATTGAGGATTTGCAAATGTAACTTCCGCTTCTTGCACTGGAGTATTCATTTTTCTTGAAGCAGCTTCAATCGTTCTGCTTCCAAGCATCATTCTTGTGAAACGTTTTGCTTTCAAATCGTTCATCACTTCCACTTTCATTCTAGCTTCCACATCTTCGAAATTTGGAACGCCTTTTTGACGAATAGATGCAATGATTGCAATTATATATTTTGAACCATCTTTGATTGGGTATGACATCATTCCAACTTCAGCGTCCTCATCGTAAGCCAATTTCAAGATTTTGTCTTTCGCCATTGGCGTTTCAAAAGCGTTTACTCTTGGACTTTCAGTCATAATTTCAATTGGTTGCGTCACAAAGAAATCATTTCTTCTTGCCAAAGTATCAAACAAATCCAATTTCGCTTTTGGCGTTGATTTCTTTTCGATTTTTGCGGCAAATTTGTCGTATACTTCATACGCTGCACTTTTCGCATCATCCTCAGTATTTTGACTTGCTGTCAACGTTTTTTGAATGATTGCCAATACAGGGAAGTTAACTTCTCTTTTGTCCAACACTTCGATGATGTGAATACCGAAAGTTGTTTTAGCCGTTCCGATTTTCCCGATTGGATTATCAATAGCGAATTGAGAGAACTCAGGAACCATCTCAAAATCTAAGAAATCTTCATAAACACCTCCATTTTGTTTCAATCCTGGATCTTCAGAGAATCTTTGTGCATATTCTGGGAAATTGGTTTTGTTCAACGTCACCATGATGCTATCTGCTTTGCGTTTTGCTTTCACAAAAGACAATGTATCGCCTTGTTTTGCACCAATCAAAATATGACGCACTTTCAAAACATATTTATTGAAATCCAAAACTTTCGCAAGTCTCGTATTTCCTTGATCGAAATATGGTCCAACGACTTGACCTTTGCTAGCTGTTTTGAAAATAGTATCCATATACATTGGATATGTCATTCCTTGTTTCGCTTTAGGATCATTTTCAGGTCTGAAAGTTGCTTGATGTGTGCTTGAATATGCCTTCATATCACTATTAGACAAAACAAATAAACTATCTGTTTTCGTACTAGTAGATTTCATGAATTTCGATTTCAAATCTGTCATCATGGAAGAAAATTTCACTGTATCTTCTTTTGAAGGAGCAACTTTGATTTCGAAATATTTTACAGTTCTACCAGCAGTAGCTTCCCATTTTTTCTCGTTTTTGTGCTCTTCATAATATGCGCGAACTGCAGCGTCTGTAACTTTCACTTGATCATCAGGAATTTCATTGTATCTTTTAGCGATGAAAGAAATACTTTTCAGTTCTTTTTGAGCTTTGTATTCTTCCTCAGCTTCTAAATCAGTAATATATACCCCTTGTGCCAATAATTGAAAATATTTCTCTGATTTACGTTGTTTGCGCAAATCTTTTTTGTTTTGTTCCCATTGTGCAGCTTCATTAGGATCTTTTGAAGATTCCATTTGTTGAATTCTTTGCTCCAACAATCTAGGATTGAAATTACCGGTTGAATCAACAAAAGTTTGAGCCAAATTTTCCATTACTGTGAATCCATCTGTACCATATAGGTATGCATCCAATTCTCTTTGACTTACATCAATTCCAAGTGCTTCAAATTCTTTTTCAAAAATGATGTCTGTAACAACAGAATTCCACGCTTTTTCAATCGAATTTTCTTGATCTTGCACAGTATATGGACGCTGTGATTGAGCAGCTTGTTGCTCGTCCATCATGCCTACTTCTACTCTTTTTTGTTCGTAAACATCATATTTTACCTTTTCACCATATACCATCCCTGGACCAAGGTCAGAAACATTGTTTTTGTTGAATTCTGGTAAAATAAATGCTAATAAAGCTAAACCAATAATAATAACCAGTAAACCTGATCTTTCTCGAATTTTTCCAATTAGAGCCATTTTTATCTTTTTATTTAAGGGTGCGAATATAATGAGATGAATTGACTAATAAAAGTATTCAAGCTTAATTATTTTAAAAGCTTGTCAATTTCTGTAAATATTTGAACTTTAAAATTTGTCCTCAACAAAAAAATAAAGTGAATTTTGAACGACAATTCGTTCATTTTCAAACGAAATTTCTAAAAAACACTAAAAAATTAAAAAAAATTAAAAAAAAATTTGCATAATAGAAAATCATCATATACATTTGTCTCAGGTTTAGTTGTAAAAGGTAGGTTAGGTTAGGTTAGAAGAGAGTGAGACGCCCGTCTCACTCTTTTTTTTTGCACTAATTTTTAATTTAAACTGCTATTTTTAAACGGTTTAATTTCTTTCCATTCACCAAAACAACATTTAGAAAGATTCTAACTAAATAAAATTTGTAAGTATTGGATGCAAATTTTAACTTTGTGTAAAACGAATCGAAAATGTGGTTAGGACTTCTCAGTTATTTAAAGTTTCTAATCAAGCGTAATCCAGAGTGAAGCGCTTGGTTTATTGAAAAATTTCATTGTAAATTAAAGCAATGGAAATTGTTAAACTTTAAATTATAGCAGTTATGCCATTTTATCATAAACTTGGACGTTTTCCGTCAAAAAGACACATCACCTTCGAAAAAGAAACAGGTGGTTATTATTACGAGCAATTATTTGGTACAGAAGGTTTCAGCGGATTCGCTTCCATTTTGTATCATGTGCATAGACCAACACAAGTTAAGTCAATCTCAAATCCAATAGATTTGACACCTATTGCCGCCGTTGGAAAGAACATTCAATCTCACATGATTCGTGGATATGAAGTTCCAGCGCAAGACGATTTTTTAGATAGCCGTGTGATTGTGTTGTTCAACAACGACATTAACGTTGCTTGTGCTGCTCCTAGAAAATCTTTGACTTCGTATTTCTACAAAAATGCCGATGCAGACGAATTGATTTTCATCCACAAGGGAACTGGAAAATTGAGAACTTTGGTCGGAAATATTCCTTTTGAATATGGTGACTATTTAGTGATTCCTCGCGGAATGATTTATCAAATAGATTTCGATACTGAAGACAATCGTTTGTTTATCGTTGAGTCTTTCAGTCCAATTGTGACGCCAAGAACATACAGAAATAAATTCGGTCAATTATTGGAACATTCTCCTTTTTGCGAAAGAGATTTCAAAGTTCCAACTGAATTAGAAACACATGATGAAAAAGGTGATTTTGTTGTGAAAGTGAAAAAAGAAAACATTTTGCATGAAATCGTTTACGCGACACATCCATTTGATGTTGTTGGTTGGGATGGATACAATTTTCCTTATGCGTTTTCAATTCACAATTTTGAACCAATCACAGGACGTGTGCATTTGCCACCGCCAATTCACCAAACGTTTGAGGGAAACAATTTTGTAATTTGTTCTTTCGTGCCTCGTTTGTACGATTATCATCCTAAAGCAATTCCTGCGCCATACAATCACAGCAACATCGATTCAGATGAAGTTTTATATTACGTTGATGGCGATTTCATGAGTAGAAATCATGTTGAAAAAGGATACATTTCTTTGCATCCAGGTGGAATTCCTCATGGTCCACACCCAGGAGCAATGGAGCGCAGTATTGGACAAAAAGAAACAGGTGAATTGGCTGTAATGGTTGATACTTTCAAACCTTTAAAATTGACGCAAGCTGCATTGGATCTTTCTGACAAAGATTACTACAAATCTTGGTTGGAATAAGCCGAAAAATCATTTATAGAATTAAAAATCAAGCAAGTAATTCTTGCTGCAAAATATTAAAATCATGAGTAAAGAAGTTAAAAGCGTTGAATACGGTTTAGAAAAAATCTTCGAAGACGCGCAAGATTTCCTTCCTTTATTGGGAACGGATTACGTAGAATTTTATGTTGGAAACGCCAAACAAGCAGCGCATTTCTACAAAACAGCTTTTGGATTTCAATCACACGCTTATGCAGGATTGGAAACTGGTTTGAAAGACCGTACATCTTACGTCATCAAACAAGACAAAATTAGATTGGTTTTGACCACAGCAATGAACAGTGAATCTCCTATCGGTGAACACGTTAAAAAACACGGTGACGGTGTAAAAGTAATCGCTTTGTGGGTTGAAGATTCAAGAAAAGCTTACGAAGAAACGGTAAGTCGTGGCGCGAAATCTTTCATGGAGCCGACAGTTGAAAAAGATGAGCACGGTGAAGTAATTCGTTCAGGAATTTACACTTACGGTGAAACTGTACACATATTTGTTGAGCGCAAAAACTACAATGGTTTGTTCTTGCCTGGATTCGTAGAATGGAAAAGTGACTACAACCCAACGCCAGTAGGTTTGAAATACATCGACCACATGGTTGGAAACGTGGGTTGGAACCAAATGAATGTTTGGGTAAAATGGTACGAAGACATCATGGGATTTGCTAATTTCTTGTCATTTGACGACAAACAAATTCACACTGAATATTCAGCATTGATGAGTAAAGTGATGAGCAACGGAAATGGTAGAATCAAATTTCCAATCAACGAGCCAGCAAAAGGAAACAAACGTTCTCAGATTGAGGAATATTTGGATTTCTACGAAGGTTCAGGCGTTCAACATTTAGCTGTAGCGACAGACAATATCATTGAAACTGTAGAACAATTGAGAGCAAGAGGTGTGGAATTTTTGCCACCTCCACCACAAGCATATTACGATGAAATTCCCGAGCGTTTAGGAGTTCACCGCGAAATGATGAAAGAAGACATCAAAGAACTTCAAAAATTATCGATTTTAGTAGATGCAGATGAAGAAGGATATTTGTTGCAAATTTTCACCAAACCAGTGGAAGACAGACCAACTTTGTTTTTCGAAATCATTCAACGAATGGGGGCAAAAGGATTTGGAGCAGGTAACTTCAAAGCGCTTTTTGAATCTATCGAAAGAGAACAAGCATTGAGAGGAACTTTATAAAAACAGTTTTTTCCAATTTTTAAAGCCGAAAACTTTATTTCGTCAAGGATTTTTCCAAAATGAAATGAAGTCTTCGGCTTTTTTTGTGCTAAATTTGTGCATTATCAATTGAAAAACAGCATCAAACTCCATGAAATATCGCTTGCTAACAGACGAAGAATTACATTTACTTGAAAATGACTTGAAACAATTTTTAGTTGTAAATCAAGTATATAAGGAAGAATGGGAAGAAATGAATAAAAGCAATCCAGAATTGGCTTTGCAAATGATTGAGCTTTTCAGTGACAATGTGCTTCAAATCGTTTACGAAAAAGTGAAATTCTTGGAACACCGAACAATAGACAGTTGTTTTGTTTTCAAATGTGGAGCTGAAAAATTAGAATTAATTGCGCTTCAAAAGAAAAATCCAACTGATTTAATAGATTTATCCACTCCTGAAGGAATTCATGAAGCATTGACAAAACATGCAGATTTATTGAGTTTTTTTACAAATGAAAAACCATATTCACAAGGGAGAGAAATGGAAATTCACCAAATGCTAGAACAAGGTTGTGTGAATTCAACAGAAGAATTTTGGTCAGCGTTGGAAAAAACATTACAAGATTGATTTTAAAATATTTGCATTATGTCATTCATTCGAAATATAGAAAATGTTGATTTAATCATTGATGATAAAAATGTCAATTTTGCCATTAAGACTTTTCAAGAAATTGAAAAAAAAAATAAAAAGGAAGATAAAATAGAAGAGCCACACAGGCACAATTTTTACACCATTCTTTGGGCAATTAAGGCATCTGGAAAACATCAAATTGATTTAAATACCATTGAAATTCAGCATGACATGTTGTTTTTTATTCATCCAGAACAAGTGCATCAGGTTATTTCTGACGACCAATCACCTGAAGGAATTGCCATTTTATTTACCGAAGAATTTTTAATTAAAAATGGTCTTCAAACAAAATTTATCAATGATTTAAACCTTTTTACTGTTGAAGGAAAAATTAATTTTATCCAACTATCAACTGTTGACGTAGAAATTAAAGAACTAATTTACAAAATGCAAGCGCTGTATAATTCAAATGAAAATTGGATTGAAGAAAAAATCAGCGCGTTTTTAAAATTATTTTTGATCGCTTCCTTTGAGTTGAAATCGAACAAACAAATTGAATCTGTAGGTGAAATGCCTCCTGAAATAGAGACTCGGATCAAACAATTGGTTGAACAAAAATATTTGGAATGGCACAAAGAGAGAGAATATGCTGATAAACTGACCATTTCAGCGAATTATTTGAACGAAATAATCAAAAAGCACACGGGTCGTACAGCGAAAGAACACATTCAAAATCGATTGGTGTCAGAAGCCAAAAGATTGTCGTTTTTCACGCAATTATCTGCCAAGGAAATCGGATTTAAATTGGGTTTCAATGACCCGTCTCACTTTGCAAAATTTTCGAAGAAGTTCGTTTCGAAAGATAATTCTTAATCACCGCATTGGCAATTACCACAAAGATGATGAGTGTGGCACCGATGTAAAAACTATTGTCCAGTTTTTTGTTTTCTTTCAGCAATAAAATCGCCAAAATAATCGTGTAAACAGGTTCTAAATTGATACTCAAAGTGACTGTAAATGCGCCTAGTTTTTTCACCACTTCGATGGTTGTCAAGAAAGCGATGGAAGTGCAAATGATTCCCAAAAACAGCAACCAAGCCAAGTCTTCCCAACGCATCACAAACATTTCAGCGTGAATTTTATTTGTCGCCAGCATCACAATGGTCATGAAAACGAGACCAACGCCCATTTCATGGATGGTCAATGCTGAAGCAGGAACGCCATCTTTGGCCAAGCGCGCGTTGAAAACCGAAAAAAGTGCGGCGCACAAAGCGGAAGTCAAACCAAAAGCCAAGGCTTGTAATTCTTTGCCTTTGAAATCATCAGAGACAATATAAATTCCGAAAATCACTATAACCCCCATTGAAAATTCCAACCAAGAAAATTTGCGTTTCATCACTAACGGTTCAAGCCAAGTGACATGCAAAGTGGTGGTTGACAAACACAAAACGCCTAATGACGCAGTTGAAAGTTGAATCGATTGGTAAAAAGTGAGCCAATGTAAAGTCACAAAAACGCCCACGCCCAACGTTGCCCAGAACTGTTTTTTGTTTTGGATTTTGATGGGCAGTTTCAGCAACCAAAGTCCGACAATCAAAGATAAAAAAGCGATTAAAATCCTGAACCAAACAATATTAATTGCTTCAAGATGAATCAGCTTGCCTAAAATCCCCGTAAAACCCCAAATGAAAATGGTGATGTGTAGTAAGATGTAGTATTTATACTTTGAAAACATGGGAACGAAATTAGGTTTTATTTTTGGATTTGGGATTCGGGCTTAATTTATTTACATGCAATAATAAATCAGAAAAAAGTTTAATTTTATCAACAACAATTATTTACGATGTATAAACTACTTGTCTTCCTATTTTTAGTTACTTCTACTTGTGCCGTTAGTCAAAAAGAGAAATTTATTAAAATATCCTTTGCAGTTTTGGATAAAAATGATTGCAAAGTAGAATTTGAAATTTCGGATAGATACAGGAAATTAGTAAAAAATCAATTGGTAAATAACAAACTAGATATTTCGAAAGAATTTCTATGTGCGAATGATACCATTTTTTTTATTGAAGTTCCAGATTCGATGGCTATACCAGCAATTTTCATTACCAGTGAATTTTTGCAAATTAATAAAACTCCAGTTCCGGATTCATTGAGTAAGTATATAATAAAACAATACAAGTACTATAAAACAGAAATCAAAGATATTTCAATTTCATCCATGAAAACGGAAGAAAAAGTTGATGTAAGCAAACTCTCTTTCACCATCGTGGAAGGGAATATTAAGATGGTAAATTATGTCTTATTTGTTAATAATCGCTCTGTTACAATTGGAATTAGCAGCCATGATGAATCAAAATTGCCACAATTTGATGGCATTATCAAAAAGTTGAAAATAATTTGCAATTAGCTTGATTTGACCATCTCACAAAAATGTCAAACTAAAAAATGGAAAAATTAATCATCATTCACCCAGGAGAAATTTTACTTGAAGAATTTTTAATTCCGATGGAAATTTCCGCTTATCGTTTGGCGAAAGAGACTTTTTTGCCACAAACTCGTATTTCAGAAATTATCAAAGGCAAAAGAAGAATTAGTGCTGATACTGCATTGCGATTAGGCAAATATTTTGGAACATCTGCGAAGTTTTGGCTCGGTTTACAAGATGATTTCGATTTGGAAGAAGGCAAAATTCAGAAAGAAAAAGAATTGAATGATATCAAACCGATGAAAACAAGTGCAGCTTGATTTTGCTGGTAAACAACATTGGTTGTTTGAAACAAAAAAAACCGAAGACAATCTATTCATCTTCGGTTTTTCCAATATTATTTCAGTTTATCCTAAACTTTAATCCCTTTCACTACGCGGTCTTTGCGTTTTGTTTTCTTCAATTTTTGAATTGAAACCATCAAGAAAGTATTTCCTGAAGCTGAATTGGCATAATACGTTTGATTTCCGTATTGAACTTCTCCTCCTTTGTCGGATTTCCAATTGGCATCTAAATAAAAACGTCCATTCGCTTGATTTTGACGAACCGCAAATTTCAAAGTTTTTCCTTGTCCAACTTCGAAGCGGATGAAAACTTCACCTTTGTCACCATATTTTTCGAAAATACATTTGGTACTTGGATTGATAATCAAGCGATCTTCTTCATTTTTTTGGTTTTGAACCAACTTTCCATCTTCAGAAATTTCTTGAGAACCATTGCTAGTGCTGCGTTGCAAAATAATTTGAGAAGAAGTGTAAAATTGAACTTTTTTCAAATTTTCAGCATTCAAATCATATTCTTTGCGAATTTCTTCTGAGTAAGCAATGCGTTTGCTGCAGCTGACAACCGTCAAACTTAAAACAGCAATCAGAATAAATGTGATCTTTTTCATTTTAAAGGATTTTAGACTTTTTCAATTGATACAAAAGTAATCAAAACTCGGTAAACAAAGATAATGCCTAAATCAAAGCTTATTAAAATCTACCCTTAGCACAAATTCAATATGTTCTGCCTGCGATAAAACCAAAAACAGCCATTAATTCGTACTTTTGCGACATCAAAAAATTCATTATGAAATTAACAGTTCAAGGTTTTACGTTCAATCCATTTCAGGAAAATTCATACATCGTTTTCAACGAACAGAAAGAAGCAGTGATTTTCGATCCGGGCTGTTATACACGAGAGGAACAACAATTTTTTTTGGATTACATACAACAAAATGAATTGCAACCTCTAGCATTGTTGAACACCCATTGTCACATCGATCACGTGATGGGAAACGCCTTCATCATGCGCAATTTTGAAGTTGATTTATTTGCACACAAATTAGATTTACCCACGTTGGGAATGGTGCAATATTCAGCGAATTTATATGGAATGGACGCTTATGAAGCCTCTCCAGAGCCGACGAAATTTGTGGAAGAAGGCGATAAATTGGTATTTGGTGGCATTGAGTTGGATGTCATTTTTGGTCCTGGACACGCGCCCGGACATGTGGCATTTTACAATCCTGAAAATGAATTTGTTTTGAGCGGAGATATTTTGTTTCAAGGCAGTTTTGGTCGCTACGATTTACCTGGTGGAAGCTTGGAAATTTTGAAAAAAACAATCCTTGAAAAAATGTTCCAATTGCCAGAAGAAACGCTAGTCTATTCCGGTCACGGCGCAGTAACGACCATTGGAATAGAGAAAATGAATAATCCGATTTTGAGTTATTGATTGAC
>JBFYPS010000129.1:0-3943 GCA_041303135.1 Crocinitomicaceae bacterium
TGTTGTTGCGCACCGCTTCGCAACCCGGTTGCCAGTGAAAATCGCCTGTAATTGGATTTCCATTGGGAGAAGTAGTAAACGTCGCAGGATTATTTTCCAAGAAAAAACCTTCGCCAAAATATTCCCAATGCAGTATTGGATTGTCTTGTACCGTTGCTTGGTCGTCTTGTGCATACGCTTGAAAATCGACGTTTTCGTTGGCAAAAACGCAGGTATCGTTGACTGAAGAAACGGCAGGTGCATTGTTCAAACAAACGCCTTTTACGGTCACTTGCATGTCGCGAATCACAAATCCAATGCGAGTACCACGGCGGTATTCAGTGACGATGACCGCTAAATTGTATTCACCGGAAATTGTTGGTGCGTTCCAAAAAAGTGTTCCCGTTATTGCATCAAGCGTGAGCAAACCGCCACCAACTTCTTGTGGATATTGATAAACATCTGGAATTGACATGTCGAAACAATCTTCGTCTTTGCAGGGAATCAGTTGGTAAGACAAACTGTCGCCATCAGGATCGTAAGCGCCGAAATTGTAAATCCACGGTTGTCCTGTGCAAGTTTCTTCCGGACAAGGACAATCCACCAATTGCAAACTGTTGTTGGGCGTTCCCAAAAAAGGCGAAATGATGAGTAAAGTTTGAATGCAAAAGATTTTATCGACTGAATTGGCGATATTCAACACGTTTGCGTTGCGGTTTGGATCTTCGCACTGAATCAAAAAGGTTCCTGGACCTGTGTAAGTGTGCGTTCCGACGTAATAATTTTGTTTCGTATCGGTGGCAGGATAATCGTAAAAAACGACCCGTGGAATCGTGTCGATCACGCCATCGCCATATTGAATTTCCAAGTCTGCGCGGTTGGCTTCGCTGGTTAATTTGGTGCAAGTGGTGATGGTGAATTCGTAAGTGTTGCCATACAGATGTTTGTAAGTGATTTCTCCCGAGCGATTGTGCGTAGCATGCGCCTGCAAGGAAATGCAAATCAGTACGAGGGAGAAAATTCTTTTTAGTGACATCTTGGAATAAAGGTACACAAAAGTAGAGGAAATGACAAAATCAAAATTTAATCAGTACTTGGTTTTTTCTGATTGGTTGATTTGTAATTAAATCTAAAATCAAGTCCCAAGGTGGGGAAATAGTAACTTGCTGAGCGAGATAGTGAGGTTCGAACATTGTAAAGTTTTACTCCGGCATTCACACCGACATGCTTTGAAAAGTACCAACCTATTCTCACTTCACTCATGCGAATAATTTTTTCTCTAATTTGTAATTCATCAGGACGAGCAGCTTGGTATCTGATTTCACCAATATTCGGCCACAAATGGTCATCGGAAATTATTTTCGAGTCTTCGTTGATGTAAAGAGGAATTCCAAAAGTGAGTTTACAGTACCATTTTTTGTTTTTCGTAAAACCGGCGGCATTTAGGTAGAGCGGAACGTAGGAATAAACCATGTGAGGCTCGTCTTTACTAATATAACTATCTACAATAAAATATCCAGTAGAAGCAGAAATTTTTACCAAATCGTGGGTCATGGTGGCTAAATCAATTTTCAATTCACTACCGCCATAATAATTGGAACCACCTAGATAATTTGATAATTCAATTCTATTGGCAAATTCAAAACGCACTTTTTTCTCTTCATTTTGGGTGAATGAAATGGAGTAGAATGTCAATAGAAACAGTAATGCGAAATGTTTGACCATATTTCTAGAGTTTAATAAATTTTCCGTATTTCTCCACTGGAATAGAAGAATATATTTCTGAAGAATAACTGCTGTGACAAGAAACCGCACTTAAATTGGGGGATTCTTTGCTCATGTAATTCTGATTTGGAGTCCAAAAAGTGCCAATCATTTTCGCGTGATTTTCATCGAAAAAGAATTTAAAAATGAAGATATTCCCTTTTTTATCTTTCACTCGACATGTGTATCGGAAATTGGTCACTTGGTCTTTGTAGAATAGGACGAAAATGGTGTTTTCAACGATTTCAATTATTTTTAGTTTTTGGGTTTTACCATCTAGCGATGATATAATGTTTCCATCAGCAGTAATTTCCATCACTAGATTTTTGAGATTTTCTGGTGCAGTAATTTCATTTTGGCAATAAGAGTTTACATCTTCAAATACCTGTGATTCAAGTTTCCATCTACCAACCATCGGATGAGTTGACCCCAAGTTTTCTTTCTGGCAAGTTGACAAAAATAGCGATAGTACAAAAAGAAGGAATAGATGTAGTTTCATGTATTCAGCATTAAATGTTATCGAAAAGTACTAAAAAATCCGAAACATTGCTAAAAAACTTTACATCCCTATTTGTTTGTTATTCTTGAAAGTTGCGTTGTAATGAAGTCCATTTTGATTTACAAATTCAAACTTGGCTTTCAGTTGTTTGGAGAATATATTAATCAACTTAATTCCTAGAGAGTCTAATTTCAGGATATCAAAATCTTTTGCAAGTCCATGTCCGTTGTCAAAGATTGCAAGTTCAATCATCGCATCTTTCTCTGACAATTGAATCGTTATTGAAGGATTATGAATTCCTTCAAATGCATGTTTGTAGGCATTTGTAATTAATTCGTTGATGATCAATGCGACAGGGACAGTATTTTTGGTGTTTGCAAAAACTTCAGCTAGTTCAAAATTAATTTTTACTTTTTGTTCTGGGTCAAAAAATTTGCTTAGATAATTTACAAAATCTATTATATATTCGCGTAAATCAATTTGAGCAAAATTGGATGATTTGTATAATTTTTCATGAATCAAGGACATCGAAATGATTCGATTTTTTATTTCGGCAAATTCATCTATTAAATTGGGGTCCTTCATTCTATTCATTTGCATTTCGACTAATCCTAAGAAGATCGAAAGGTTATTTTTCACCCTGTGGTGTACTTCTCCAAGAAGCGCTTCTTTTTCAACCAAAGATTCTCTGATTTGCATAGATTGTTCTGTTTTTTCAGTTACATCTAAGCCAATTCCGAGCATATATTCAAGTTCATTTTGCGCATTTAAGAACGGGAAGAATTTGCGCAAAACGTAAACATCTTTTCCTTCTTTGTTGGTCGCTTTATCAGTAAATTCAAGCAGTTTTTTAGATTTTAGCACTTGGTCAAAAATAGCTTGCCTAGCATCTGCTATTGAAATGTCTTTGTTGTATTGCTTGCAATAGTCATAGTCTGTTTTACCAATCACAAATTTCCTTGTTTCAGGATCTTTAATACCAACTGGATTGACATATAAATATTCGTGTCTTTCATTGAAAACGGCAATGTCAAGCGGAAGATTATTTAAAATTGTTTCGTAAAAAGTTCGCTGTGCTTCAACTTTTTGTTCTTCCAACACTTTTTCAGTTACATCAACCTGAATGGAGATATAATTAATCACTTTTTCGTCTTTGATAAAAGGAATAATCGTCGTGTCAAGCCAATAAATTTCACCGTTTTTATTGATGTTTTTGATAATGGATTTCCAATTGTCATTGAGTTTTAGACTTTCAATGATTTCCTCAAAGCTATTTTCTTTTGTTTTATCCGTCAGCAAGAAATCAAAAGATTTGCCAATCATCTCTAGGTTTTTGTAACCAGATATATCTGAAAAATTTTGATTAACAAAGCTGATTTTTCCATCTATGTTGATGGTTGACAACAAGACAGTTTGATCGATCACGCTCTTGTAAAATTCTAGATTGAGAATCGCATTTTCCAATTCGTGTTCGTGCATTTTGGTGGCTGTCAAATCTTTGACAACGACTTGCAATAATTCATCGCCTCGTTCATTGATTACTTCTCCATTGATGCTGAAGTATTTTTGGTCTTTAATCAATTGAACTTCATCAAATCGAATGCTGCTTTTGGTCAATTTACAGTTTGAAATTGCTTCGTTGATTAAATCAGATTCAATAAATAGCGACGAGAAATTTTTAAAAGTTGGTTCGTATTCATT
>JBFYPS010000130.1:0-2699 GCA_041303135.1 Crocinitomicaceae bacterium
TTCGGCAGTAAATCAAGGACATTGTCATCCTGTAATTGTGGACGCAATGATCAATCAAGCAAAAACGTTGACATTGACTTCACGCGCTTTTTACAATGACGTGCTTGGAATTTATGAAAAACACATCACTGAATATTTCGGTTTTGATAAGGTTTTGCCAATGAATACAGGAGCTGAAGCGGTTGAAACTGCGATTAAACTTTGTAGAAAATGGGCTTACGAAAAACGTGGAATTGCTGAAAATGCTGCTAAAATTATCGTTTGTGAAGGAAATTTCCATGGAAGAACAACAACTATCGTTTCATTTTCGAGCGACAATGATGCAAAAAATAATTTTGGACCTTTTACTCCAGGATTTATCAAAATTCCATACAATGATGTGATTGCTTTGGAAGAAGCTTTGAAACAAGAAAATGTTGCTGGATTCCTTGTGGAACCGATTCAAGGTGAAGCTGGAGTTTACACTCCTGATGAAGATTTCTTGACAAACGCAAGAGCACTTTGCACAAAATACAACGCCCTTTTTATCGCTGACGAAGTTCAAACAGGAATTGCGCGAACAGGAAGTTTATTGGCAGTTTGCGGAAATTGTACTTGTGAAAACAAATGCGAGAAACAAGCAACTTACAATCAACCAGATATTTTGATATTAGGTAAAGCATTGTCTGGCGGTGTTTATCCCGTTTCTGCAGTTTTGGCAAACAATGAAATCATGAATGTGATCAAACCAGGTCAACATGGTTCAACGTTTGGAGGAAATCCAATTGCTGGAGCTGTTGCTGTTGCTGCATTGAATGTTGTTTACAATGAAAATTTGATTCAAAATGCACGCAGATTGGGTAATATTTTCAGAAATGAAATGCAAAGAATCATCGAAAAATCTGATTTGGTTGTTAAAGTGAGAGGAAAAGGGTTGTTGAACGCAATTATTGTTAATGATTCTCCTGACAGCGAAACCGCTTGGAACTTGTGTTTAAAATTGAGAGACAATGGTTTACTTGCTAAACCAACACACGGAAATATCATTCGTTTTGCGCCGCCTTTGGTGATGAATGAAGCGCAATTGATGGAATGCGTTGCGATTATTGAAAAAACAATTTTAGAATTCTAAAAATAATACAATATCCATATTTTGAGAGGACAATTTGTAAAAGTTGTCCTTTTTTATTTGAAAAAGGACTCACCTTTATCGATTTGAAAGCGTTAAAGCAAAAGTAAATTTATAAAAAATTGATGCTGACAGAAGAACAACTTTTCATTCAATCTTTAAAATCAGGCGATTCGCTTGCTTATGAAAAGTTGGTCAAACTTTATCAAAATAAGGTTTACAATACCTGTTATTCTTTTCTGAAACAATCGGATATTGCAGAAGATCAAACGCAAGAAGTTTTTATTCTCATTTTCAATTCGATTGCACAATTTGAAGAGAAAAGCAGTTTAAAAACCTGGATTTATAGAATTACAATAAGTCGATGCTTGGATTATTTGCGTTCACAAAGCAGGCAAAAAAGAAAATCTAAAGGACTTTTATCATTGTTTGGATTGGCGCAAGAAATTCCGGCAAACAATGATTTCACGCCTTATGAGCATTTGGAAAACAAAGAATATGCAAAAATCATTGCTGACACTTTGGATGAAATGAAAGATAAATACAAGACTGCATTTGTACTTAAATATATGGACGGAATGAGTCAAAAAGAAATTGCGCAAATCATGGAATGCAGTGAAAAAGCAGTCGAAGGAATTTTAGCAAGGGCAAAAATAATTTTGAAAGAAAAGCTCATTGCCTACTTTCCAGAAATGAGGGAAAACAATAAAAAGAACATCTAACAATCAAAATGGAAACAAAAAATTCAAATAATCACGAAGAAAAACTCTTCAATGTGCTTGAAAATTGGGAGCAAAGAACAGTTCCTGATTTTTTTGAAACCAGAATTTTGAGTAAAATTTCTACTACAAAAATTGAAAAAGCATCTAAATTCAATTGGGCATTACTGACAACTATTCTTATTTTAAATGCTTTCGTTGCTTTCAAAGCATTAAATTACAACTTAAAAACCTCGCAACAAATTAAAGAAAATGCTTATTCAGAATACTTAGAATCAAATAATTACTACAATCAATATTATAATCAAGAATTATGAATTTTACCCCGAAATTTTATAAAAGAGGATTTTTCATTTTTGGAATTTTCAACCTGCTATTTATCGGCTTGATTTTGCTTGCTCCCAAACCAAGGCCAGATCATAAAAATCATTTAAAACATGTGGTTGAAAAACTAAATGACATCTTGGCGCTTGATGCTAAACAACAAAATGAACTTCAAGCTATTTTTAATCAGCATCAAAAAGAGATAGACTCTATTAAAAAAATTACGCAACAGATACATAAACAGAGCATTGATAGTTTAACAAGCAAAAACAGTAGCAGCGATACGTTGACAATCACTCAACCGAGTTTTGAAATGATTCTTTTCAAACATCACCAAAGAATTCTAAAAATATTGAACAGTAAACAGAAAGAAAAATATTTAATTGAATTGAGAACTGAAAAACCAAAAGGTCCTCCGCCATTTTGATTCATTGATAATTTTTTCCATGTTAATACCGATAATGTTTTCAATATAGCCCAATTATCATTGAACTATTTTTAAACTATATCGGCATTACACAAATCATTATTGAACTAAATTATATACG
>JBFYPS010000131.1:0-14295 GCA_041303135.1 Crocinitomicaceae bacterium
GTCTATTTGGATATATTTTGATTAAAAGCTACTTACAAACATTTCAAATAAATAATTCCTTAAAAATGGAAATTATTTCCGAAAAAGAAAAAGCTGGAGATAACATTTCAAACATCCAAATAAAGGAAAGACAGCAAATTTCAAATATCATTCATGATAAGTTTGGAAGTCAATTGGCACATATTTCAAATTTGGTCGCTTTGAAAAATGACCAATTACTTCTGAACAATTTTCAAGAATTGGCTTCCGAGCTCAGGTTAGTTTCACACCAAATATTGCCTAAATCGCTCGAAAGTGGTGCACTTTTGGCAAGTTTGAAAACACATGCAGAAAGCTTGTGCCAAGGTCAGGAAAATTTGATGATTTTTATCGATTCGTATGATTTCCCTGAAAAGATTAATGAAAAATGGACATTCGATTTATTCTTAATCTCTAATGAATTGATTCATAACGCAATGAAACATGGTAAATCAAGTGAGATTGTCATAGAAATATATGCTTATGAGACTGAATATATTTTTCAATTTTCTGACAACGGAAAAGGTTTTGAAATGGCAACTTTTAACAAAGGATTTGGCCTAACCAATATTGAAAATAGAATCCATAACCATCGAGGAACGTTTGAAATAAACAGCAAACTTGGTGAGGGAACGGTGGTACAAATTAGTTTGCCGAAGCATTAAAAATACCCATTTTTGAGTATTTCAATTCGCAAAGATTAGAAAGATATTTGCCTCAAAATATTTTATGGTTGAACTAGTTGGAAATTCACAAAAAACAAAGGAATCAACTCATCAAGAGCACAATAAGGCAAGTTTACCTATTTCCTTAGATCAAATTGAAGAGAAAATTTTATTAAAGGCGCCCAGTTATTTTTTTGTTTTAGAAAATCTTGAAAATAAGATTTCAAATATAAGTGCTTCATTAAAAGACATTCATGGCTTAAATCCAAAAAATTGTGATTACTCTGACATTGTTGATCGCATTCATCCAGAGGATTTATCTCACTTTATTTTGAGTTCACAAGTTCGTACTGCCTTTTTTTCAAATGAAATAAAAACAAAAAATATCCATCAATTCAACCAAAGTATATTTTTTAGAATTAGGGTAAAATCTGGAGATTTTAAAATCATGAATCAACAGTCCATCGTAATTGAAATTCAAGACAATGGCCAAATCCAAAAATCTTTGATTGTGCATACTGTTCTTGAAAACATTTATCCTTCCAAAAAGAATATTTTGAAATTGGTGTTTCAACAAGAAAAACCAAAATTGAATCCACTGACATGGATGAAATCGCAACAAAATACTTTTGAAGTTTCAAAAAGAGAATTGGAAATTATTCAATTAATCTATGCGGGACTTGAAAATTTAGAGATTTCCAAAAAGCTATTTATCAGTTTAAACACTGTAAAAAAACACCGAAGTAACATTTTAAAAAAAGCAACTTGCAGCAATACTGCTCAACTTTTAAACAAATGTATTTCAGAAGGAATAATCTAAAAAATACTCATTAGTGAGTATTGATTACGGTTATTACTAGAGCTAGTTTTGTATCGTAATAACTAAGAAAATCAAAACCATGCAAATGAAAATTATACAATTATTAGTTCTTTCTGCACTCCTTGGAAGTTGTGCTGTTAGAAACAATTTATTTGAGGTTGAGCGAAATGTTCAATACATCAAAAAAGAGCGCGTGACGGACTACCGCGATTTAACCGTTCCTGAGGAAAGTGGAACACAATTTATCCAATTTTCAACAGAAAGAGATTTTATCAATAATCCCTACGTTGAAAATAAAAAAGGTATAATTTACTGGGAAGCAGATTCGAAAATCGACATCAGTCCTGATGGCAATAATGTAGCTTATGTTGGCTTTTCGAATGGAAAAAGCAACATTTACATCAAATCTACCAAAGGAGGAAAATCAACCATTCAAAGAACCTTTAAGGAGCGCATTAACAATGTTTCTTATTCGATTGATGGTAAATATCTTGCCTATGCTGAAAAGCTTGACAATGATATGAATGTGAATCAGATAGATGCAAATCAAGGCGCTGCGGTACAACAAATCACCAATACTTCACAAATTGAAACCTCACCTATTTATTCGCCCGATAATAAATCAATTTATTATACAAAAGGAGAATATTCCACTCAAACAGATTCTTACAGGTATTACATTTGGAGCTTTGAAAGAGGTACTTCCATACTATCACAATTCTGTGAAGGATTTTCACCAACAATTAGTTCAGACAGCAAAATCCTTTATTTCGGAAGAAATAACAAACAAACAGGTTTAGGCGAAATTTGGTCTGTAAATTTACTTTCTGGTCAAGAAACACAAATTCTTGCGGACATTGAAAAAGGTTTTTCTACGCCAAAAATCTCACCGGATGGTAAAACTTTATTAATCACTGGATCGACTTTAGCAACTTCTAAGAGAGTTGAAAACTTAGATGTTTACACTATCAAAACAGATGGTACAAAATTGACTCAACTTACTTTTCACCCTGGACATGATTTGTCACCAGTTTGGAGTCCTGATGGAAATCAAATTTACTTTATTTCACAAAGAGGAAATGAAAAAGGAAATTACGGAATTTGGTCAATCAACTATAATAAACAATAATCATGAAATATACATTCGTAATAACAGGGGTGATTTTGACCCAATTATTTGCAATCAACAATGCTGTTGGGCAATATACTAAAGGTGGTTCAGAAAAAAACTATGATCGTTTCAATGTTTCTTATGATTCGATAGTCACTGAGAAAAAAACTCCAATTGAAGGCGTCAGATCTGGATATGTAGGTTTTACTTTTAGTTATTTGAAAACTTCTGATGCTTTTTCAAGATCACAAATGACGCAAGCAGAATATGCTTCTACGCCAAACTTTGCTGCGCCAATTGCCACAGGGAAAATGGGACTTAAAAATGGATTTAATCTGGGGTTAAATTTTCAAAGTCCTTTGAAAGGCATCAACAAAAATTTAATTCCACAAATTGACCTTGGGATAAATACTAAATTCAGCGGTTCATTAATCAAGTATGATTGGAAACAAATTTACACAGACCAAACAACCATTTTTTACGAACTTTTTGATGGTGCAACCTACACGCCAATTGCGATTATTTCCGCAGGAACTGGTCCTTCCATTACCTACATTCACAATCCAAAAAAACCAGTTTTCTTTATTGATGGCTATTTAAGATTCAATGTAAATGCAGTTTTAGGTGGAAGTATGGAATCTGAACTTACAGATGGTTCAAGTACCTATAGCATTTCTACCTACAGAAACGATGCAACCATCAGTTTCTCTCCAACCATTGGATTGAATTTTAGAATTGGACCATTGATGCTTTTTGTGGAAAAGAATTTTGGTATCAAAGATCAAACAAAAAACAATGATAAATCTTTCAACGAAAGCTATTCTGTTGATACTGATTTTGATTATAACTATTATAGCGGAAGTGTTTTCAACTCAAATCTGCTAAAATATAGCAATGTTCAAATTGGTTTTGGTTTGGTATTTTAAACTCAATTTAAGGAATAAACCACATAGTTTTTAGTTATCAAATAAATCCTGATTACGGTAAGGTAGTCAGGATTTTTGCATTTTAAACCTCATCCAAACAACATTTCGATATTTTTGATTAGACTTTTTATTCACCGAGTGAAAAGTAATTTTTTCTTCAGGAGGCAAAGATTCGAAAGATTGATAAGCGACAATCAATGTTTTCTCTCCTTTCGCGGGAATGGTATATTTCTCTCCTTCACTGTAATAAATTTGCTTACTGGGCAACCAAATCTGTTCGGAATGTTCACCTTTGGAAACCATGTAAACCTCCATTTCCTCATTTCCTGAATTAAAACATTTGATCATAAAGAATCTCGTTCCACTTTCTGATGGTTTCAAAAAGACGGTAGCTGTATCAAAACTCAAAGGTGAAAAGTTGATTTTACCTTTGGCAGTTAAAACTTTAGGATTGTTGGATTCATTGGTGTAAACATTCCATTTGTATTCAAAATTTGCCGAATCTTTATTTGTCTTTGGATAAAAAGTGAGTTTCATTTCTCCATATCTAGACAAAGTATCAAATGGATAATTCAAGTCAACGGAATGATTGATACTTTCAATTTTTTTAATCTTGAGCAAGGCAGTTCCATTGTTAAGTAAATCAAAAGTGCCTTTATCACCCATTTCCAAAGTTCCAAAATTCACTTCTTTTTTTTCGAAATATGCAACAGGACTAGGAATGATTTCTCCTTTAATTCTAATGTACAAATCGGGCTCAACAGCATTTGAATGAATATAACCTGTTTTATTGAATGGCCCTATTCTTTTGGTATCATATAAAAAAACGATTTCAGCAGATTTGTTTGGTAAAATTGGTTCTCTTGAATAGGAATGACACATAAATCCACCATCACCTGTAGAAACATTAGTGATAATTAAAGGTTCATTTCCAATGTTGGTAACAGTGAAATAACTTTTTAAATTAGCTCCTCCGTAGGGCAATTTGCCGTATTCAATGGATGTTTTATCAATGGAGATTTTAGGTTGGGCAAAAACATTGAAACCTGAATTATAAAATAGTACAAACAAAAAAATTACACTTCTCATGCAACGAAAATACGCCGAAAAAGAAGTGTAATTTAAATATTAACAACGATTTAACGTCGCTTATTTTACGATAGAAATTCGAACCGTTTTGGTTTCAAATGCAGATGAAATTTGAAGTAAATAAATGCCTTCACTTAAGGACGCATAATTCAATTCTACTTTTGCACCATTTAATTGTTGACTATTCAATATTTTACCATTCAAGTCCAACAATTGCAAATTCAATTGATTTACATCAGTTGGAAAAACAAGTGTAAAAATACCATTCGAAGGATTTGGTTGAACACTGAAATTACTCATTTCAGTATCATTTACCGCCATATAATTATCTGTATTGTCGCAATTTTCATCTACACCATTATTCAAAATTTCAGGTGAACCAGGATAAGCCCCCGCATTGTCGTCATCACAATCTGTATTGTTTAATGAATATCCAATTCCAGGATCTGAACAAAAATCGCCTGCACTACCTTGTCCATAAGTATCTCCATCATTATCGATATAATAAACAGTAGTTTGTAATCCTTCATTGGTTTGACCATTGCAATTATTATCAAATTCATCACAAATTTCTGGAGCACCAGGATAAACTGTGTTTTGACTATCGTCACAATCTGTATTGTTTAATACATATCCAAAACCTGGATCTTGACAAAATTCAGCTCCAATCGAAACTCCATAACCATCAGCATCGTTGTCTTCGTAATACATAACAGGAAAAGTTACAGTTGGATCAGAATCATCACAATCACCAGAAACCAAAACGTAACCTGAAGGCTCAATACATCCAACAGTGCTAGAACTTTCGTTACCTACATTGTCGCCATCTAAATCTTCATACCAAACTGTAGCCGGATTGACCGCATTATTGTTATCATCACAATCAGTATCATCAGAAACATATCCAACAGGCGCAGTGCAAGCAGAAATTGTTACTGCTGAATTTCCATAGGAATCACCATCTGCATCTGCATAAAAAATTTGAGGTTGAATTGAATAAACATTTCCAATCACTGTTACATTGTCATTTCTCCAAGTAGAAAGTCCCAATCCCATGTTGGTGATATAAATTCTAAAAGTAACTTGATTTACCAAATCAAAAGCAGCTGGTAAATTGATTGTATCTGTTTTATCAGTTGTAATTGCTGTTCCTGAAGCAATGTCTGATGAGAAATTATCTAAACTTGAGCGTAAAATCCAAGTTGGTGTTCCACCAGTAAAACTAATTCTGTGTGTAAAGATGATTCTGTTCAAATCTAAAGCAAAACATTCATTTGCAACCACAGAAAACTGATTGTATTCATCAGGATTGATTGTTGCACCTGTATTCCAACCACTTGTACTGAAAACATTGGCAGAAGCACTACAATTTGTACCTAATGAAGAATAATCTCCAAAAACCGCATTGGTTGGTTGCGTTGTCACAGAAACAGCAGTTACAGGACAAGCAGAAGCTTGCGTAAATTCATACAATCCTAAAGCAGAACCTAATGCAGAAGCATCAGCACCAGAACAATCTTCATCTATTGCATTGTCAGGAATATCTGTTGCATTGGGATTGATATTGAAATCATTGTCGTTACAATCAAGTCCATTTTCTGAATATCCATTTGGTACAACACAGCCCAAAGTAGTAATGTTCAAATCACCAAAGCCATCTAAATCAGCATCTAAATAATAAGTAGTGTTTCCAATACCAATGGCAGAACTTTGATCGTCACAATCGTCGCTATTTAAAACATAACCTGAAAGAGGCGGCACACAAGTATTGATACTATTATTGATATCACCTAAACCGTCAACATCGTTATCTGCATAATATACAATTCCTGTTTCTATCGTTAAATTGATTGTTAAAATACTGTCACACAATCCAACATTTGGAATGGTATCCATATAAACTCCAGACGCAAAATAAACTTCATCGCCACTTGGAACAGTGTATGAATTACAAGCAGTTTCAGTGATTGTATTTGTGGTGTTACAACCAACAGTCCAAGCAATATCCACATCGTCAATACCTAAGCCGTCATCATTCCCAGTATGATTGATGTCTTCCCATTTGATCATCATAAAATGTCCGTCAGGAATTGCTAGATTTGGAATAGCAACATTTGAAAGTACAACTTGATTGACAGCTAAATTTCCGTCCAGTGCGCTTGCAGGTGAAGTATTGATTGGACTTGCTGACGTCAAAACAGTAATTGGCGTCCAATCAGTATTGTCACCTGGTGTAAGATCAGAAATTGCAGAAGCGCTAATTTTGTACCAAACAGTTACTTCATTAGGCGTTGTACTTCCTCCGTTTCTCCATTGCTCAAGTGTATAACTCACAGAAAGTTGATTGAGTGTAAATCCAGAATTATTTTGCAAAAGCACGCCATAAGCAAAATTTAAAGCGGAAGTATTATCTGAGCCTACACTTCCTAAAGCGCGTTCTGCGATTCCAGTTGAACCAAAACTGTACAAATTCCCCACTGTAGAAGAACCTGTTCCTGCCTGATAAGTAGTTCCAAAACCAGATCTTTGGGCAAAATAATTGGGAATTGTGCTATTGTCGTTCCAAGTATTCACTGAACCAGTAGTTAACAAAGCATCGAAATTCTGAGTTGAATTTCCAGAAGTAGTAATATTAATTTGTGCCGACAATGCCAAGGGCAAGAAGCACAATGCGATTAGTTTTAATTTCATTTCGTAATTTTTAGCAGTTAAAAATACGAAGAAATAAGTATAAAATACTATTCTATCATTAAATTACATCCTCGCACATCTGAATGGTCGTATCTTCCCATTAATTTAAGTTGATTTTGCGTGATTTTTCCCAAATCTTGGGTAGCAATAAATGCGCAGGAATATAAATTTGCTAAATCTATGACACTTACTCCACCAGTTTTTTCATTTTCAAGAAACGCAAAAGGATCATTGACATCACGAATCAGAATTTGCATCCAATTTGGCAGGTCAAACAAGCCATTTTTATCGCTGTAAGCTTGAGAAAATAATTCACTCATTCCGTATTCTGACGAAATAAATGGAACTTGAAAAGCCGTTTTCAATACTTCATGCAATTCTTCCTTGCTTAGCTCCTTTCGTCTTCCTTTCATTCCACCTGTTTCAATGATTTTGGCTTTTGAAAGATTTGGTTTTAATTCCGCTAAATCCAACAAAGCATAACTCACCCCAAAAATAACAACTTCTTTTCCAGTTAGAATTGCCGTCTCATAAGCTTGAATTAATGCTGTCAAATTATCCAAATAAAAACCAGAAAGTTTATTTTTTGAAGCTTTTATTAAATGATCTACCATGTAAACCAAACTTGAATTTCCTTGTTCAATATAATTGGGCAATAAAGCCAAAATAATTTGATTTTCAGGATTTCCTATTTGCCGAATGTAACTTTCAAAAAATGATCTTTCATACATTTCCAGTGATTCAACAAAATGTTTACTTCTTTCAGAACCAGTGGTTCCACTGCTCATAAACAATGTTTGAACCTCTTTTTGACCTGAACGTACTTCGTGTGATTTAAAAAAAGAAATGGGCAAAAAAGGAATTTCAGAAACCGTCTGAGGTTGTTTTCGATTCAATTGATTGACAAAATCGCGGTAAACTTGACAATTTTCTCTCTGAAATTCATATACTTCCAAGGCTATTTTTTCAAAATCAGCTTGATTTTTTATATCAAAAATAGCTTGTTCGAGTTTTTTCATTGGATACAATAAACTAACAATCAATCGTCGATTGAACGATCCATGTCTTTCAATAAAAGGGCAATTTCACTGATTAAATGGTCTTTTTGCGGATCTTTTGAATACACACCTTCGTGGTAATCTTTCAACAACAATTGTGATTCTAAAATGGAACTTTCTTCGAAAGGACCTTCCAAATTTTCCAAAATCGTCAAACATTCCAAGGTCACTAAAAAATCACCTTTTACTGCCAAGGCAATAAATTCGGCTAAATGGGCGCTGTAATCTAGCGGACTGTTCCAGATTGTAGATAAAATTTTGATTTGTTGATGTGCATATTGCGGATTTCTCAAGCAATCCATGACTGTTTTTACCGCTTTGGTGCTTTTTAAACTTGATAAAAATTCAACAATTTCAGAAACACATTTTTCATCAGTTTGTAAATCAATCGCTTGAATAAGTGGTTCAATAATACTATCGTCTCCATGCACTTGCAATGAATCCAAAGCAGTGGTTACTTTTGCTGGGATTCCGCTAGCAACGTCTGCCAGTAATTTTACAATTTTTAATTTCCTTTGTTTTTGAGGTACTTTTTCTTCTGACACTTTCTGAATTTTTGACAAAGGTACAAAACATCGCATTTCAACTTGTATATTTGCGAAAATGAATGTTTATATTCGCTCAAAGTTTGTTGTTAAGATGTCAGAAAATTCAAATCAAGCATATTATTTCCAAAATCTAAAAAAAATTACTTTCGGTTTTAAAGTGTTTTTGATATTTTCTGTCCTGATCTCATTTCAATCTTGTTTGGTCAAAGATGCGAAACCTAATAAAATTCAAACTGTTACTGTTTACACCGATTATTTGAGTGAAAACGATAAAATAATTTTCAAACAATTTAAGAAATTAGAAAAAATCAAAGTTTACTTTAAAATTTTGCCCTCGGATAGTATTCTTGAAATCATCAAATCAGAAAAATACAATTCCTTTGCTGATTTGATTTTGCTTCACGGTGCAGACAGATTGTTGGAAGGTGGAAAAATGAATTTGTTTAAAACTTTCAATCCTTCAGAGATCAATCCTTCTATTGATGAAAATTATTTTTCAAAAAACAATTTTTGGTGTGCGATTTCAAAGTCACCTATTGTGATGATTTACAACAAAAATCTTCTGAATGGCGATACAATTAAGTTCTATAACCAAATCAATCAGCCGAAGTGGAAAGGTAAAGTTGCGTTGCAAAATAGTGCAAATTCGACTATCAAAACGTTGGGAATAAGCATGCTGAATTTAGGAACTAAAAAGAATAAAAATTTTCTTTCTAAATTGTATCAGCAAGCGCAAGGAAAACCAGCAGGAAATGATTTGACGCAAATCAAAAAAATTAATTCAGTGCAAGCGCAATTGGCTTTTATAGAATTGTCTTCATTGGTGATTTCCAATCAACAAAAAGATACTTTGAATAAAAAATTATATCGCAATATTGAAGTAATCTTTCCTAGTCAAACGCAAAAAGGCACCTTTTATAATGTCACAGGCGCAGGAATTTATAAATATGCAAGAAATCCTGAAAACGCGCAAAAATTGTTACAATATTTAACGAGTAAAAAGGCACAATATGCATTTGCTTCTGGAAGATTTGAATTTCCTGTTTTGACTGATGTGAAAGCAGATCCAAGATTGCAAGAATATGGCACTTTCAGAGGAAGGTTTATTGCCAATCGATTGGGAAATAAGGTCAAAAAAAAGAGTTAATACTCGCTAAGAATACTAACTCTATAAAATAATTTAGATCTGAAAACTACTCTGCATCCTCAGCAACAACTGAAGTTACTGCTGGCAAATGTTGTTTTAGCAAATTCTCGATTCCACCTTTTAAAGTAGCTGTTGAAGAAGGACAACCTGCGCAAGAACCTCTCAACAAAACGGTTACAACTCCATCTTCAAAACTTCTAAAATCAATTGCACCACCATCGGTTTCCACGGCTGGACGAACATATTCATCTAACAAATCACGAATTGCATCATCATATTCTGAGGGCAAATATTCTTTTACTGGACCATCCGTTTTCTTTGGTTCAACTGGTTTTGGAGCAGGCATTTGAATTAAAACATCTTTGCTGTCAGCGATCCAATTTTTGATAAATTCACGTAATTCCATGGTCACAAAATCCCATGAAAGTGATTCATTTTTAGTGATTGTGACAAAATTGCTGGCGATAAAAACACCTTTAACGAATGGAAATTGGAACAATTGTTCTGCTAATGGAGAAAATCCTTTTGCTTCAGAAGCACTTGTGAATTCAACAGATTCTCCTGTTAATAATAAATACTTATTGGCTACAAACTTCATAGTAGTTGGGTTTGGAGTCATTTCTGCGTATACATTTACTGGAACTTGCATCTTTTTTTGAAAATTAATTTGTGACACAAAATTACGGATAAGATTTTTAAATAGGTTCAAAGAAATTACATCTTGAAAACTTCCCGAAAAAAAATAAATATATTTGGTGAAACATAAATAAAAATTTAACCTTAAAAAAATTAATTTCTAATATTTGTTGATATGTTGATCAAGCTCTACTGGATTGTTCTTTTTGACTTCGCGTTTGCGATCTCCTTGGTATATTTGGTACCTCGGATCTTCAGGAAGCGGAAGGTAAAACACGCTCTTTTGTGGGGACTTTTTACGGCGGCCTTTGTAGCAATTGCCGTTGAGACCTCCATCGACAAATTGATTAAGGGAAAAGTCTACATTGTGAACCGCGATGGAGAAACGAATGTTTATCGATTATTAAGTAGAAGTCCTTACCACAAAACAGTGGACGGGAAACGATTGTATGTTTCAGAGTATGACGTTGTGGTCATCAATGAAATGAATCAGGATTTAGTGCTCGAAAAAATATTGTATGGAAGCAGCTATCTCGGAGAAATTGACGAAAATGCAACCAATGAAATAATTCCTATCAATAGTGTTTACACTTCCCCTGTAGATAATATTGATTACTTTCTAGATGATACTCCTCCTGAATCTGTTGGTGGAAACACAATCTACAGCTCAGAAGTAAGGGTATGGCTTCGAACTTTTGATTCTTATCAAAAGGAATACGGCGATAATTAAAGGTTGTTTATAAAGTTATTTAGGTAACTATAATAAAGCGATTCAGCTTTGGAGAGTAATACAAAATCACGGATAAGATATTTAAGTTGGTTCCAAGAAATTACTACTTGAAAACTTTCTGTGAAAAAAATCAAAATAATTTACATTTTTTTAACTTTTATAGAAAAAATAAAATATATTTGTTGACACTTAATTAAAAAAAATAATCTATGAAAAAATTACTTGCTATTACAGCACTAGGAGTTTTAACTTTGACTTCTTGCAAAAAAGATTACACATGCACTTGCTCTTCTGCTGCAAGTTCATACAATTTCAGTGAAACTTATCCTGATCAAAAGAAAAAGGATGCTGAAGACTTATGCACAGTTAGAGAATCGCAATTGAAAACTTTGTACACAGACGCAAAATGTGCTTTGTAAGTATAAGTTCTATTTAATTCAGAAGGGAAGTTTCGACTTCCCTTTTTTTATTTCTCGTTTAGATTTTCAAATCATGAAGTACTTTCTAATTTCATTTTACACGGTTGCGGTAACTTTTGTTTTATATCTCTTCACTTCCATCGAACAATGGGTTATCAATTCCAATTTTTCATGGACAAGCGCCAAAATCGCACCTTATCTACTACTGGTTATTTTCGGTATTTTGATGGCGCGTTGGTTCAGTAAATTCCTGCTTTATAAAATCATTTCAAATCGACTGAAATTTTTACGTCCAATTGTATTTGTCATAATAACAGCAGTCCCATTTATCATTGGATTTATATTAAATCCGATTTATGAAGGAGATTTTTCTAAACAAGGAACAGAAATTCAAAATCATAACTCTATCAGTGACTTCACAAAAGCTGATCTCGCGGTAATCACAATTCCTGGTTGTCCTTATTGCTACCATTCCATTTCCAAATTGCGACAATTGAAAGCAAGAAATCCAGAAATGCGTATTAAATTTATCGTTTGCACAAGCAATACTGAAGACCTAAAGGATTATATCGCAGAAGGTGGAAAAGACATTGTTGTAAGCAAAACAAATAACAGCGAAACATTGAGTAAAATGGCTGAAGGAAAGTTCCCAACTTTTGTCATGATTAAAAATAACAAGGCTACTTATCGCTGGTCAAATGATCAATTTGGATGTTTGGCAATGGATGAACTTGAACATTCATTGACGAAATAATCTCTATTCAAGATTCCAATAATTGCGCAAAATAAACTTCAAATACGCGCCAAATTGAATTACTTTTGCAAAGTGAATAGATTTCGTTCCATTATCATCTTGTTTTTCGCTGTTTCACTTTTTGTTGGATCTGCTGGTATACATGTGTTTGAACATTTTTGTAAAGTTGATGGAACTGAGTATAGCTTTTTTGTACCTGCAACACATTCTTGCAATCCAACCAAAAAAGTTAAAAGTTGCTGCGATGAAAACACTGAAAAACAAGGGGATTCATTCAAAGAAAATTGTTGTGAGGAAGATTTGATTTCATTCAAAATCACTTCAAATTTCATTCAAAAAGATTTTCAGCAGAATCAACAAATTGCATTTATTCTTCCTCAGAAATTATACCATTTTGAAGAAAACTTCACGCTAAGAAATAAATTAGCAACAGATTTTCCAATCAATAGACCACCTCCCAAAAAAAGGCAGGAAATTCTTATTTTACACCAAGTTTTCAGAATATAAATCCTTGTTTATTAATGACTAATTCATTGGTCAAACAGATTATTAAACAAATTTATATTTATGAAATCAATTTTTACAATTGCTTTTTTTCTGCTTTCCTTTACAGGTTTTAGTCAGCTAAAGGGTGTCATTTACGGCAAAAATGTAGATGGAATTAAGGAGCATCTTCACGATGCAAAAATCTCTTCTTTAAAAACAAAGGAATTTGTTGCAACAGATGATCATGGCGTTTTTGAAATCACCTTGGGGAAATCACTTCCGGATACCTTGATTTTTAGTGCCATTGGATTTAGAAATGACACCTTGATTGTAACCAATAAAGACCGTTTTTCAATCATTGAAATTATTCTTTATGAAAATCAAATTTTAGATGAAGTTGTCGTCGTTTACAAAAAAACAACACACAGTATTTCCAAACTAAAGACTTTACATGTAGAAGAGTTGGGTGAAGGAGAATTGCGCAAAGCGGCTTGTTGCAATTTGTCAGAATCTTTCGAAACCAATGCTTCCGTGGATGTAAACATGACGGATGCAATTTCAGGGGCAAAAAAAATCCAAATGATGGGACTAGATGGCGTTTACACCCAAATTCAAATGGAAAACATTCCGTACATGCGTGGATTGGAAAGCGCGTTTGGTTTGGGTTCGATGCCTGGAACTTGGGTTGAATCAATCCAAATTACCAAAGGAACTGGAAATGTTGTGAATGGTTACGAATCGATGGCTGGATTGGTCAATCTGGAACTCAAAAAACCACAATCCATGGAGAAATTCTATTTCAATGGCTATGGAAATCGTTTTGGAAGAGCGGAATTGAATGCACACGGAAAATTAAATGTTGGCAAAAAGTGGCAAACGGGACTTTTTGGTCATGTATCGGGTTTATTTTCAGAAGTTGACAATAACAAAGATGGATTTAGAGATATTCCAATGTCAAAAAATGCCTCTTTTCTAAATCGTTGGAATTACAATGGGAAACGCATGGAAGCTCAAATGGGAGTGAATGCTTACTATGAATCTAAAGAAGGCGGACAAACAGGATTTTCAGCAAACAAAACCAACAATTTGTATGGCGTCACGATAGAAAACAAGCACATTGATGTTTTTGCCAAAACAGGATTTCTCTTTGAGAAAAAACCATATCAATCGATTGGCGTAGTTTACAATTTGAAATAC
>JBFYPS010000132.1:0-2767 GCA_041303135.1 Crocinitomicaceae bacterium
GATAAGGACAGTCCTTTGAGACGAAAAATCACTCATTTGAGTTCGATTTTAACTAAGATAATTGGAGCTGCTTTCCTCATTTTTGGCAGTATTTTGCTAATCGGCTTGTTAACTTTTACAATTGTTGATTGGGAAATTTTACATATCGAAAAAAATGGTTTCCAATTGAATTTCAATCAGTTTTGTGAGTTATTTATTGTAAATGAAACAAGTGCTTTTTACCTTTGGATTGGAATTTTGATCACAGGTCTGGGTGTCGTTTCTCTCCTTTTCATTCAAGGCGCAAAATTGATTTTCCATTTGCAATCAAAATGGATAAAAATTGTCAAAATTGTACTTTTTATCGTTGCTTTTACCGGAATTGGAATAATTATTTTAGAAGGAAGTCAAACTGGTGCTGATTTTACTAATCGCGGAGAGTTTGAACAAATTTTAGGACCAGATTCAACCAACGTTTTGACTGTTGAAATTTTGGATCAAAATGTCACAAACAATATCCACACTGACGACGATTTTGACTTTGAAGGCTTTCAAATTTTTGAAAATGAAATTACTCAATCAGGAATTAGCATCAATTATTCACTTTCTGAAGATTCTTTATTCCATGTTTATACTGAATACAGTGCATTTGGGAAAACAAATACCATTGCTAATCAACGAAGTAAAAATATTCAGCATACCATTTCTTTAGTGAATCACAGTCTAAAAATTTCACCTAATTACTCGTATTCTGTGAAAGATAAGATTAGAGGTCAAACGGTTATGTTAAAAATTGCTATTCCAGCGGGAAAATCTGTGCAATTCAGAAATACCATCGTACATTCAGAAGATGTCAAAGACAGCGGTTTTATCAATCGTTATGGTGAATATGAGCACTACGAACACGAAGATTAATTTTTTCAATGCAGGATTGAGAGAAAGATTATTTTTTTTCTCAGTCCTGTTACTTTTCATTGAAATTGAATTTTAACTTTGTAACATAAAGAAAAAACCATGGATATTTTAGCACAAATTGCATTGATAGTATTGCCAGCAGGCGCAGTTTTATTCACTGTCGTTCTATTTTTAAGAAAACAAAGTGATAAGGATTTGAGAAATATGCAAATTGAATTGAAGAAAGAACGACAATCTTTTTTCTTGCCAAATCGTGTAGAAGCCTATCAACGAGCTGTTTTATTGATGGAAAGAATTTCGCCTAATTCTTTGGTGATGAGATTGCACAATCCCGGTTTACCTGCAAAAATGATGCAAGCTGAATTATTGAAGGCCATCAGAGAAGAATACGATCATAATGTAGCGCAACAAATTTTTATCTCACCAAAAGCATGGGAAATGGTTCGAAATTCGAAAGAAGAGACAATCAAAATCATTAATATCGCTGGCGGACAAATGTCGGATGTTTCAATGGCACTAGAATTAAGTGCGAAAATTTTTGAAATTACCGCAGAAGTTGGACAATTGCCTACTGAAATCACGATAGAATTTTTGAAAAGAGAATTGCAAGAGCTTTTTTAGATTTTTAGATTGTTAGAAGACTGAATGCGTCGGCGTTGAATTATTCAAATTGACAAATAATTTATTTTGCGAATTTATCTTCTGTTCATACTTTTGTATTTTAATCCTAAAAAATCTGTACATCCGTGGATTTTCTGAATTCATCTTTTGGCTTAATTCGCTGATTTTATATTGAAAAATGTTATTTTTGAGAGAATTATTCAATTTACGATATTATGCAACAAGGAATCGATTATCTATTTTACAAGGATATCAAAATGATGTCATCTCAATCTCCATTGAAGCAAATCGATGGTGTTTTTATTGGGACCAAAAATTATGTATTTATCATACCAAAAAAATCTACTGGATTTTATTACTTAGTTACCACTTTTAAATCGCACCAATATTTTACTGATAGTAGTATTGATGATGGTTGCAGCAAATTGATTGCAGAAGCAACTTCAATTGAAAATCTAGAAAGTACATTCATTGAACTATTAGAAAATGATTCCAAGAATGTGCATAAAATCGCTGATAAATCTTGGTTTAAATTGAACAAGTTTTTCAACACTTATAATTTCAGATTTGGCAATTCAAAATTGAACTATTCTGCCTGTATAATTAAGGGAAAAGATAATGGCAACGAATTAAAAGCATTTTACGCCGATATTATTCAATAAAATGAACACAAATTATAGATATGTAGCAACTTACCACGAAAAGGTAAGTTCTACTTGTCGTGTTTGCAAAAAGGAATCAGAGAAGCAATTTCAATTGTATCAAGCCTATTTTTCAATGTTTGGATTGCCACTTTTTCCAACGCGTAAAATTGTTTATTGGACTTGCAGCTCTTGCTCAGTTAGAAAGGAGTTGAAAGTTTTGACAAACAATACAATAGACAGTTTTGAGCAAGACATTGCTGTTAGTTTAAGAGAAAAAAATAGAAGTCATACCCAATTTCGTTACTATTGGGGAAGTATTTTAATCTGGCTAATTTTGTGTTTTATTGGATTCGCGATTTCTTCGATTCCCTAAAAGAAAACCTACTTTCTTTTCAAATAAAGTGACTCATATTGTTCAATCCATTGTTGAACGGTCATTTTTCTCATCAAATCAGCAATCAAATCATAAGGAATTTGATCCATTTTTTTGAAACGCATACAACTTTTACCCATGTCCAATTTAGCTTTGGTGTGTTTTGGATATTCTTCTTGAAACCAAGCCAATAATTCAGGACTTCCATAAATTCCCATGTGATACAAAGCAATGT
>JBFYPS010000133.1:0-4363 GCA_041303135.1 Crocinitomicaceae bacterium
ATTTTCACTGTCCTTTTTTTATGCACAAAAAAAGGACTTCAAATCAAATTTGAAGTCCTTCTCTACTCTATCTTTTTTTACTGTTATTCAGTAATCATTGTCAAATCTTCTTCTTCTTCCGCTTTCTTTTTTGAACGAAATGAAGCGATTTTATCTTTTACTCTGTCAACAGAATAATACATGATTGGCACGACGATGATGGTCAAGAACATGGAACTTGTCAATCCACCGATCAATACCCACGCCAAACCGTTTTTCCATTCTGCTCCAGAACCTGTTGCGGTTGCAATTGGAATCATCCCAACAACCATCGCGATTGTTGTCATCAAGATTGGACGCATACGTTCGCTCACCGATTCCAATAAAGCATTGTAAGTTGTATATCCTTTCTCTTTCAGGTGATTCGTAAAATCGACAATCAAAATCGCGTTCTTGGCGACGAGTCCGAGCAACATCAACATTCCCAACATGGTGAAAATACCCATACTTGAAGAAGTCAAATTCAATGCTAAGATTGCTCCAATCAATGAAACCAAAATCGAGAATAAAACGACAAATGGATAAACGAAGTTGTCATACAAGGCAACCATGATTAAGTAAACCAAAATCAAACCGATTCCCATCGCTGTTCCTAAGGCTCCAAATGATTCATTTTGTCTCTTCACTTCTCCACCCCACAACATTCGGATGTTTTTATCCAAAGGTTTTTTCTCCAAATACTTTTCGATTTCTGCAGATACAGTTCCTGATGCAGTTCCCAAAACATAGGCGCGAATAGTAGTGTTTGAAATACGATTTTTACGCTCCAAAGAACCATTTCCGTTTTCAACTGTCACATCCGCAAACTCGCTCAAACGAACTTGTTTTCCGTCATTTGCTGTAAAGGTCATGTTTTTGACATCGTCCACATTTTTACGGTCAAATTTATCCATCATGATTCTGATGTCGTATTCTTGACCTTTATCGTCGAACTGTGAATCGTCGTTTCCTGTCAATCCATTTTGCAATTGCATACCGACAATCGCGATTGGTAAACCTAGTTGACCCATTTTTTCACGATTCAATTCTATGCGCACTTCAGGAGTGACATCATCCGTTGAAATCGTTGGATCTTTCGCCCCTTTGATTGCCATGATGGCCGTTTTCAATCTTCTTGCTTCCTTGATCAACAATTCAGAATCATCTGATGACAAGAAAATTTCAATGGGTGCTTCTTCAGATTCAACCATTCCGATATTCAACGCTTTAACTTCCACACCTGAATATTTCGATTCGATTTTGTTTCGAATCTCATTCATGTATTTCATCGTTGGATATTCCTTTTGCTTGCCTTCTTTCATTTTAACAGTCAACTCAGATCTGTTTTCTGCTCCAAAAGATGCCGCTCCCATTCCAGAACTTGGCCCACCGACATTGGCAAAAACGATGTCAACAATGTCTTTTTGAGCCAAAATCATTTGTTCAATTTCCAAGGTTGTTGCATTGTTTTCTTCGAAAGTGGTGCTTTTGTCGTATTTCAATTTGATCATGAATTTTCCTTGATCTCCCTGAGCAACGAATTCTTGTCCCACAATTCCCAATCCCATGGAAGCCATACTTGCCATGAAAATAGCGATAACAGCCAATCCAGCGATGATTTTGTGGCGCAAAGACCAACCAACCAATTTTACATATTGTTGCGTGAAAATGGTTACTCTTCGTTCAAACCAAAGCAAAACTGCTTGAAATGGATTTTTTGGATTCAGGTGAATTTCTTTCGCAAAACGTGATGCCAACCAAGGTGTCAATGTAAAACATACAAACAATGACATCAAGGTCGAAACGACGACGACAATCGAGAATTGGTGCAAAATATCAGAAATTGTTCCTTCAATAAATACAACTGGCGAGAACACCACGACATCCACCAAGGTAATTGCCAAGGCTGTAAATCCGATTTCATTTCGACCATCCAAGGCTGCTTGACGGCGATTTTTACCCATTTGCAAGTGTCGGTAAATATTTTCCAAAACCACAATCGAGTCATCCACCAAGATTCCGATAACCAATGACATTGCCAAAAGCGTCATCAAGTTTAAGGTGTAACCCAATAAATACATCGCAACGAAGGTTGAAATCAACGAAGCTGGAATGGAAATCAATACGATGAATGCATTTCGCAAACTGTGCAAGAAAAGCAACATTACAGCCGCAACCAATAATACCGCTAATTCCAAATCATGAATTACCGCGTTCACAGAATCAATTGTTGGAATTGATGTGTCAGTCGCAACAGTAAATTTCACACCTTCTTTCGAATATTTTTTTTCGATGTCTTTGAATTTGTCTTTGGTTGCACGTGCCATATCCACGGCATTTGCATCACTTTGTTTTTTGATTCTCAAACCGATACCATTCACACCGTTGAAACGAGAAACAGTAACTTGATCTTCAGAACCGTCTTCTACATCAGCAACATCGCCCAAACGAACGGTTGAAGTTCCATTGGCGGAAACAATCAAATTGCGCAAATCATCTACACTTTTGAATTTCCCAGCCAAACGAACAGTCATTTGTTCTGAATTGTCTTTCAATTTTCCAGTAGGAAATTCAACGTTTGATGAACTCACCGCTTGATTGATTCCGCTGAGTGAAAGTCCGTACAATTTCATTTTGTCTTTGTCCACATTGACTCTAAACTCACGTTTTTCGCCACCAATCACAACCACTTCGGCAACCCCTTTTGTTTGTTTGATTTGCGGTAAAATTTGGTCGTCCATCAACTCCATGAAATCTCTTTCAGGCATGTTGTGCGCCACTGCACTTACTTGAAGTACAGGCGATGCATTTGGTTCAATTTTAGCAATTACCGGCGTTTGCGCACCTTCAGGTAAATTGTTTAAAATGTTATTTATTTTTCGTTGCGCGTCCTCCAAAGATTGATCAATGTCGGCCGAAGCTTTGAATTCAAGCATCATTACAGATGCGTTGTCTAAAGAAAAAGCAGTTACTTCGGAAATATTTTCCAATCCGCTCAAGGCATCTTCCATCGGTTTTGAAACCTGACTTTCAACAGTTGCAGGCGAAGCACCAGGATAAACAGTTGTAACGGTTAAGATCGGCGGAGAAAAATCAGGGAGTAATTCATAACTCAGCTGATTGTAACTCAGCAATCCACCTCCAATCAAAATCGTAAAAATTACGATAATAAACGAAGGTCGTTTGATTGATAATTCTGTTAATGTCATGATTTAGATTATTTTGAAGTCGTTTTAACGTTCGATTTGTTTTGTAAATTCACTTGTCCTTTGGTGATAATTTGGTCTGATTTTGATAATCCATCCACTACTTCAATGAAATCTCCATCAGAAGTTCCTGCGTTGAAAGATGTCAAGATTGATTTTCCATTTCTGATCACATATACTTGTGGATTTTTTGAAGATCCAACCAATGCTTTTCTAGGAACAGAAAGTGCTGTGATGCTTTTGCTATTGTTCAAAGAAACAGAACCATACATTCCAGCCATCAATTCTTGTTGCGCGTTTTTCACTGTAATTTGCACTTTGAAATTGTGTGATTTATCAGCTTGAACGCTCACGTTTGTCACTTTTCCATCAAACATTCTTTTTCCATAAATATCAGCACTTACAGAAACTGCTTGATTCAATTTGAATTTTAAAATGTCTCTTTCAGGAACACTTACTGTCAATTTCAATGAAGAAATATCAGTGATTTCAACCAAGGGAGAACCTGCTCCGATAACTGAACCTAAATCAACCATTTTCTTAGTGATTACTCCTGAAAAAGGCGCTGTGATGTTCGTGCTTTTCAATTGTTTTTGGATTTGTCTTTTTTGAATTTCAGCAGAACGCAATCCCAATTTTGTTTTCTCAACTTGCACGCCTGGCACTGCATTGTCTTTCGCTAAGTTGCTGTAACGATTGTCATCATTTTTTTGACCTTCGATAGAAACTTCCGCGTTTTGCAATTGCAATTGTAGCATTTCGTCGTCCACTTTCGCGATGATTTGTCCTTGAGAAACTTTGTCACCTTCTTCTACATTCAATTTGATGATTTTTCCATTTGCATCAGATCCAATGGTGTTTTGACGCACTGCTTCAAATGTTCCCAAGAAAGAAAATGAGCTTTCAAAAGTATGCATCGACGGCAAAGTTGCTTCCACCAAAACCGCTGCTTCCATGTCGTGGATATAAATTTTCTTCTCAACCGCTTCTTTGTTTGACATCAATTTCATCACAGTCAAACCAACTAAAGCAACTGCTGAGATTCCGATTATAATTATACGCTTGTTCATTTTTTAATATTTGTTTAAATTTCTAGTAAATTATTTAATGTTTCCGATTGATTTCAAATAGGTTAATTC
>JBFYPS010000134.1:0-5558 GCA_041303135.1 Crocinitomicaceae bacterium
GTATAACGTGTAGTAATCGTTTGTTGACTGACAGTGAATTCCTCAACTTTTTCAATCATTTTTCCAGTTGAATCTAAAAGTGTTGTTTCAGTTAAATAAGGTAAAGAATACGTGTTAAAATAAATTCGATTCACTTTATTTGGACCGAAATTGATTTTAATTGTTTCCCTGTAAAGTACTTCTTTTGTAAGCATTCCTTTTTTTCTAATTTCAACAAATGTTATTTCTTCATCGCATATTCCATGATTGTTGAAATTGAATTGTTTACCAGCTAAACTTTCTTTTTTACCTTTTTTAATGGAATTTATTTGTCCAGTTGCAGTATAGGAAAAAATGACCCAATTACTGTCTTTAGTACCGTCATTTTTTCTAGTTTCTACTGTTGAAATTAGCCTGCCAACCTTGTCAAATTCAAGGGTATAGACTTCTTTTGTTGCTTGTATAGCTTCGCCGACTTTTTTATAGGAATATTCACCTACGATGCGTTTTATTTTTGCATTATGAACTGCTACTTCGTTGAAAAAGGGTTGATCTGCAAATAAACTTCCGTTGTTTGTATTCAAAAGTTGGGCAAATGATTGGAACACGAATATTTGGCAAAACGCGATTATAAAAAGAAAATATAGTTGTTTCATCTATTAGAATTTTGTTGAAGCAATTCTAAGATTTTTGAAACATCGTCGGTTGGCATTAAACATGTTCCTTCGAAGCAAACGTTGCATTTGGTAGGTGTGTTTTCAGCAGCTGTAAACGTAAAAATTGTTCCTTGCAAATAGTGTTTTTTAACTTTATTACTTAATTCCAATGCTGCTTCTCCTGAAAAATCTAAGGTATAAAAAGGATCGATAAATTTAAAAGCTAAACGAGCCCAATTGGAGTATCCAGAGCCATAATTTTCCATTCCATCGTAAACATTCGCTAGTTGTTGTTCTGCAATTTTTATGAATGATGCTTGATGACTGAGTTTTCCTAAATCAAAAAGAGCGTGTGCCATTACCGAATTACTAGCTGGAATCACATTGTCGTTGATTTCCATTTTTCGTGCGATTAATGTCGATGATTTCTCAGTGAAAAAGAACATTTTACTGGTTTCATCTTGAAAATGCCCCAACACATAGGCACACATTTTTTCTGCTTCTTTCAACCAAACAGTATCAAAAGTAATTTGATACACGGCAATAAACGCTTCAATTGTATGGGCATAATCGTCTAAAAATCCAGCAATTTCACTCTTCCCTGCATGGTATTTTCGCCATAATTTACCTTCTGAAGTTAATTGATGTTTTTGAATCCAGCGTGCGTTTTTCAAGGCTAAATATAAAAATTCTGTTTCCTCAAATTGAGCGTATGCTTTGCAAAGTCCTTTTAAGGTTAAAGCATTCCAAGAGGTTAAACATTTGTAATCGAGTCCGGGTCGAATCTTTTCTGAACGTTGTTCTAAAAGATGAGCATTCAATTGTTGGATGTTGGTTTCCAATTCCTCCAATGTCCAGTTCATCTTAGCTGCAAACTCTTTATCAGATTCAGAGCGTAACAAAATATACTTTCCTTCTTCCCAATATCCACGTTGGTTTACCGAATAAAAATCAAATGCCCAGGAGAATTTTTCACTTAATAATTGTTCAAGTTCTTGTTTCGTCCAGCAATAAAATTTCCCTTCTTCGCCTTCGCTATCAGCATCGAGTGCTGAAAAGAAAGCACCTGACTCATCCAGCATTTCTCGTTCAAGCCATGCAATTGTTTGATAAACTATTCGTTTATAAAGTGGTTTTTTGAAATGTGCATAAGCCGTTGAATATAAATCAATTAATTGGCCATTGTCATAGAGCATTTTTTCAAAATGAGGCACTTTCCAAAGCATGTCCACCGAATACCTCGAAAAACCGCCACCGATTTGGTCATAGATGCCTCCTAGCGCCATTTTATCCAATGAAAGCGCTACGTGTTTCAGTACATTTTCATGGTCAAATCGCACACCGTATTGCAACAAAAATTCATAATTTGAAGGCAATGGAAATTTTGGGGCTCTACTATCTCCACCTTCCATTCGGTCAAAGTTACGCGCCCATCTAACAATCAATTCATGCAAGCGTTCCGCTTCGAAAAGTGGAATTTGTTGAGCGTTTTCTATAAGGTCGCTCTGAATAATTCCTTCGTGTAAATTTCCGGCATATTCTAGCGCTTTTTCCAAATCGTTTTTAAACGTATAATGAATGGAAGATAAAATATGTTTCCATTGATCTTTGGGAAAATAAGTGCCACCATAAATCGGGCGGCCATCGGGCAAAGTAAAACAATTCAACGGCCAACCTCCTTTTTGCGTCATTAATTGAACAGCTGTCATGTATACATGGTCTACGTCTGGTCGCTCTTCTCGGTCAACTTTCACACAAATGAAATGCGCATTCATTAATTCAGCTACTTCTTCATTTTCAAATGATTCATGTTCCATCACATGGCACCAATGGCATGCAGAATAGCCAACGCTGATTAAAACTAATTTATTTTGTGCTTTGGCTTCTTCAAAAACGGAATCAGTCCATGGCACCCAGTTGACCGGATTGTATGCGTGTTGCAACAAATAGGGTGATGTTTCGTGAATCAATGCATTGCTAGGTCGCTCCATTTTTTTTTGTGCTAAATCATTAATTCAATTCGATTTCTTCCTCTTTTTCTTTGGTTGACTCAGTCTTCCAATTTTTTAATTTATTCTTGATTTTTGAATCTTTTTTCGGTTTGTTGTCAATGACTGGATCATCCGTTTTTTGGTTACCAAACTCTACTTTCAATACTTCTTTAGGCATTTCTTTTGGTTGGTAGATTTTGACAGTTGAATCTTTACCAAATAGTCCAAACTCCGTTTTTAACATTGATTTAACGGTTTGTTTTTCAGCTTCTCTATTCAAGCGAGCTTGTTCACGTTTTGCATCTTTATCCCACGTGATTTTTGGATTGTCAATTTGACCTTTCATGCGCATGAAAACAATCATACCAGTTCCATCATCTTCTTCTTCACCAAATTCAGTCATTTTAGCGCGTGCTTTGATTGCACGTAAATTAAAAGCAAAACGATAATCCACATTGTTGGTGAATGAATGTGTACCAGCCGTTTTCAATTCTAATGCAGAAGATTTAATGACCATATCAGGTATTTCTAACTGTCCATTTTGAATGACAAATGTATTTTCTAAGGTTTCAAATTTTAAATCATTTAATTTTTGGCCAAAACTTTCAATGTTTTCCTTCCCAATTAAGAGTTTTGCCGTCGTTGTATTCAAGCTTTCTGTAATTGCTTTAAACGCTTCAACTCCTTTTAACCTTCCATCGATAATTTTTAATTGCACTTGTGCTTTAATAGCGTTTGAAACGATCCCAGTTTTCAAATCAAACGGCGCTTCAAAGTAAACACTTGCAGCAGCGGTTCCAGAAATATTATTTTCACTAATCACTTTTTGATGGAAGTTTTCCCATTCAACAAATAATGGTTTGAAGTTGATGTTATTTCCTACTACATTCGTTGTTATAGTGAAAATTTCCGGATTTTTTTCTTCGATGCGTAAATTACCATTGACTGTTGCACCGGCAGTTTGCAATGAAATAGCTGGGAAGTATAAGTTTCTATTGCGCATTATCAATGAACCATTCACACGATTAAATGTATGTTTTTCGTATTTAAGTGCCCCAATGTTTAACTGCAAAGTTGCGTCGATTGTATTGGGTAAAACAAAATTCCGAGCATCTTGTATTTTTTCTTTTTTGGTAGTTGTTCCTAAATCTTGTACATCAATGAAATTACCCTGAATGGAAACATCAGCCATTAAATTTCCTTTGTTTTTGAAGAATGGCACAATGTTTTTAAAGATTCCATCAATCGCAAGATCACTTTTGCCAATTGTTAGTCGAACATTTTCAATTCCAGCTTCATCATTTCTCAAATACATGATACCGTTCATGTCGTTGAAATAACGCTTGTCATCTTTTAACTTAAGTCCAACATGTCTTAATTCGATTTGACCTTCACAAGCACGAATTTCAACCTCTTTTTTCCCGTTTTTTTGTTGAATGGTTTGAACATCAAATTGGGTTGTAATTCCAACATCACCAGTAATATTTTCGATGTATGGTAAATTAAATAAAGAATGCAAGGTTTTCAAGTGAATAGAGCCTTTTGCATTGCCTTTGTATGTAGGATTGTCAAAATTTGTAATCAATAATGCTCCTGAAAAAGGTCCGCCAATTGAGTTGAAATGAATATTTGTTAAACGGAGAAATTCTTTCTCAGCATCAAGGTTGGATCGGTAAGAACCTTTTAATGCAATCGCATTTATTCGGATGTTTTTTTCTTTTTCTTTCAACGAACCATGTTGAATACCGAAATCACATTTTATTTCCGATGCTGCATCCGTGGCTCTTTTTCCATCGATGAATAAGTCGAAATAGATTGTTCCTTTCCCCTCATAATGATTGATTTTATCAACTGCCTCATTGTTAAAATTATTCGCAATATCAGTTAACTCAATATCTTTTGAATGGATTTCAAATGCATAGTTATCACTTGTTACAGCTCCTTTAAACGTGAATGGTAAATTCGCAATTTGAATGGTTGAAGCAGGGAAAGTTATAGTGTTTTGAATTTGATCCACTAATAAATCAAGGTCGAATTGAATTGATTTATTGGAAATCAATGTTACATTTTTACTTTTTGCTTTATTTATTTTCGCAATTGTTTTCGCATGCAAGGTAAATTTTTTCTCAGAAAAATCACCGGTTAAATCCATTTCATCAATCTGTGTTTTATAGGATTGTTGTATGGCCTGATTTTGATAAGAAAACCTAAAATTTTCAAAATGAACATGCTCTAGTTTAAAGTTAAAAGCTGAAACAGTGTCTGATTTGTTTTCTTTAAAGATTTCGTAATTGATAGCGCCTTTTGGACTGACTTTCATTTTCAACGTGCCAGGATCAACTTCAATCGACTGAACAACGTATTTTTCATTCCAAATATCTTTGACATTGAATTTTAAACGAATTTGATCACTGTAAAGTAACGTGTCTTTTCCGGTGTAATTTTTATAGGTATCTTTTATTAATACGTGATTAAAATCCACTGCAAGTTTTGGGAAAGTACCCCAAAAAGTAAGGTCAACCTCCGAAACAGCAACTTGAGCTTTTAAATTTTTATTAATTTCTTGAATGACAACGCCACATATTTCATCTTTAAAAAAGTAAATTCCACTTGTAATTAAGAGGAAAATACTCATTAAAATCCCTACAAACCAAAGGCTAATTTTTACAATTCTTTTTTTCATCATCACCAACAAATTTAATACCGAATTCTTTCGTTCATTCGTTCGATCACTGAACTTATTAACGAGCCATTGTGGGGTTTTGTTGTGCCAATTAAATTCTTTTTAAATATTCCTATAAATCATCTTTTAAGCTCTTCTAAATTCTCTAATTCTATTATCTTTGTTCAAAATTGAAAAAAATGAGTTTATTAACGTTAGGCAGTGTTGCCTTTGATGCAATTGAAACCCCTTTTGGGAAAACAGATAAAA
>JBFYPS010000135.1:0-11741 GCA_041303135.1 Crocinitomicaceae bacterium
GTGTCAATGGAATTGATTGTAAATATTGTCACAATTCAGTTACAAAATCTAAATCAGCTGGACTTCCAACTGTGAATGTTTGTATGAACTGTCACAAGCAAATCAATGGTAGAGATGCAGCTCAACAAGCAAAAATCAAAGCATTATATGCAGCAGCTGGTTTTGATGGAACTGAATATTCTGGAAAATCAACTCCTATTGTTTGGAACAAAGTTCACGTTTTACCTGATCACGTTTATTTCAATCACTCTCAACACGTAGTTGTAGGAGGAGTTGATTGTAAACAATGTCACGGAGATATGACGAAACAATTGGAAACTGCAAGAGTTGTGCCTGTTGAAGAGTTGAATAAAATCGAAGGAAATATTGCTTTGACTAAACCAACACTTACAATGGGTTGGTGTATCGAATGTCACCAAGAAAAAGGAATCGCAGAAGGTCCATTAGATGGTAAAAAAGATGGTTATTATGATGAAATCCATAGAAGATTATTAAATAATGATAAAACATTATACAATAATTACTTGGAGGACGGTAAAGTAACTGTTAAAGAACTTGGTGGTTGGGAATGTGCTAAATGCCACTATTAATTTACAAATAGAAGTAGTCGAATAATCATATGGGAACGACAAGAAAATATTGGAAAGGAATCGAGGAATTGAACGAAACACCTGAGTTTCTTCAAAGCAGAGATCAGGAATTTCCTCAGTCAATGTCAGTGGATGAATTTTTGGCAGATGAAAATTTAAAGGAAACTTCTACTGCACGTAGAGATTTCTTAAAGTTTTTAGGCTTCAGTGTTGCGGCAGCTACTGTTGCAGCTTGTGAAGCGCCTGTTACTAAAGCCATTCCTTACGTTATCAAACCTGAAAACGTAACACCAGGTATGCCTACTTGGTACGCTTCAACTTATTATGACGGGGTATCTTATGCAAGTATCCTAGTTAAAACAAGAGAAGGGCGTCCTATTTTCATCAAAGGAAATAGAGATTACGGTTTCACTAAAGGAAGTGTTAATCCACAAATCGTTGGATCAGTATTGCCACTTTATGATTCTGCTCGTTTGCAAAATCCAACAGTTTCAGGTGTTGAAAAAGCTGATTGGAAAGAAAGCATCGACAAGCCGATTAAAAATCAATTGGCTCAAATTATTGCTAAAAAAGGAAAAGTAGTATTGGTTTCCAATACAATCATTTCACCAGTTACAATGACTGCTATCGAAGCTTTGAAAGCTAGAGTAAATGGTGGTATAGCTGAAGCAACAAATTTTGAGCATATTCAATACGATGCGGTTTCTTATGCAGGAATTAGAAAAGCAAATGAATTAAGTTTCGGTTTGCCAGTAATTCCTGATTATGATTTCTCAAAAGCAAAAACAATTGTCTCAATTGGTGCTGACTTTTTGAGTTCTTGGTTGTTATCAACTGACTACCAAGCTCAGTATGGTTCTAAAAGAAATCCTGATGGAGAATGGATGTCGAAACATTTTCAGTTTGAATCAAATCTTTCAATTACAGGTTCAAATGCTGATTACAGAGCGATGATCAAACCTTCTCAACAAGCCAGTGTTTTAGCTTATTTGTTAGGGAAATTTGGTGTAAGTACTGGAGTTAGTGCAAATTTAGATAAAGCAAGTAGCGCAATTGCAGATTTAGCATTTGCTTCTTTGAAAAAATCTAAAGGAGAATCTTTAGTTGTTGCTTCTTCAAATAATAAGGCTGTTCAAATTTTAGTAAATAAATTAAACAGTGTTTTAGGAGCTTATACGAATACAATAAACCTGAATAATCCGGTGAACATGTTTGCATCGCAAGATGATAAAATGAATATGTTTGTCAACAATGTAATTGCTGGAAAAGGTCCTGACGCTGTAATCTTCTTGGGTGTAAATCCAGTTTATACTTTGGCAAATGGAAATGCTTTTGCAAAAGGTTTGAAAAATATTGGTTTAACAGTTTCAACTGCTGCTTATGCTGATGAAACAGCAAGCATTTGTAAATTTGTTGCACCTGATCATCATGCTTTAGAATCATGGAATGATTTTAATCCAAAAATGAATCATTATTCTATTGCTCAACCTACAATTCGTCCTTTGCATAATACTGCTCAAATTCAAGAATCATTGATGATTTGGGCGGATGCAACAGATACAAAAACTAGAGGTGGTAAAGATTCTAAATTTGTTTATGATTTAATGAAATCAAATTGGGAACTATATGGTTTCCCAATGCAAACAAAATATGTAGATTTTCATACTTATTGGAACAAAGCTATTCACGATAGTTGTTCTGATTCACCTGCTATTCCTGCAACGGCTGTAGCTTTTAATGAAACTGCACTTTCAGGTTTAGCTGGCCAAATTCCAACAGGTAAAGGAGTAGAGATTTCTCTTTATCAAAAAGCTGCGATTGGAGTTGGATTACAAGCAAATAATCCATGGTTGCAAGAAATGGCCGATCCAATTTCAAAAGTTACTTGGGACAATTATATTACCATGAATCCAACTCAAATGGAGGGCAAATATGCTACTACATTTGACCAAGAGAATGGTTTAAATTTGGCTAAAGTAAAAGTTGGAAATGTTGAAATGGTTTTACCAGTTTATCCTTCTCCAGGACAAGCAATCGATACAATTGGTATCGCACTTGGATATGGAAGAGGTGAAAATGACGAGAAAATCGGAAATTCAGCTTATCAAACAAAAGAATACGGTGGTTACGAAACTGATGAAAAAGGAAATAGAATTCCAATCGGTAAAAACGCTTTCCGTTTAGTAGACTTTCAAAATGGTACTTTATCATTTGATCTTTCTGGTTCTGTTGAAAAAGAAGGAACTGAAATGTATCCAATTGCTGCGACACAAATTCACCATACTGTGATGGGTCGTCACTCAATTGTTCGTGAAACTACTTTAGATATTTATAAAAATAGAGGTAAAGAAGCATACAATCCAGCACACATGATTGAAACACATCATGGACCTGAGCCAGTAAGTAAATTTGACCTTTGGGATGCACATCCAGTTGAAAAAATTGGTCACCGTTGGGGAATGACAATCGATTTGTCTTCTTGTATCGGTTGTGGATCTTGTTTGATTGCTTGTCAATCTGAAAATAATGTGCCAGTTGTTGGTAAAGATGAAGTGAGAAGAGGACGTGAAATGGCTTGGTTGCGTATCGACCGTTATTATTCTTCAGATCAAGAAGCAACAATTGGTTCTAGAATCGATGGTGATACTTTTAGTTTTGACGATGCTGAGCATCCAGTTGAAAATCCAAAAGTTATTCACATGCCGATGATGTGTCAACACTGTAATCACGCTTCTTGTGAAACAGTTTGTCCAGTTGCTGCAACTACACATAGTAATGAAGGTTTAAATCAAATGACTTACAACAGATGTATTGGTACTCGTTATTGTGCTAACAACTGTCCATATAAAGTTCGTCGTTTCAATTGGTTTAATTACCCTTCTTATAAGAAGTTTACGCAAGTGAATCCAGCTCAAGATGATTTAGGACGTATGGTATTGAATCCAGATGTTACTGTTCGTACAAGAGGTGTAATGGAAAAATGTTCTTTCTGTGTTCAGAAAATTCAAGCTGGTAAATTGGTTGCTAAAAAAGAATCAAGACCAGTGATGGATGGAGATGTTACAACAGCTTGTTCTGATGTATGTCCAACTCACGCAATTGTTGTTGGAGACTGGAATGACATTAAATCAATGGTTCGTAAAAGTTCAGAAGAAACACGTTCTTACCAAGTTTTGGAGGAAGTAGGTATGAAACCAAACGTGTGGTATAAAACTAAAGTTCGAAATGAGAAAAATGCAGTTCTTGAATCAATTCAAATTGAAAAGAAAGAAATGGCTCATTCGGGTGAAGGTCACGGGAAAAAGGCACATCATTAATCGCAATAAATTAGATTGTAATGCATAAGGAAGCAGCAATAAGAGAACCTCTGATTTTAGGTCACAAAACGTACCATGATATTACTCAGGACGTTTGTAAACCAATTGAAGACAAAGCACCACGTATGTGGTATATACTCTTCGCTATTGCCCTGATTATCGGGTTGTACGGTGTAGGAAGTATAATGTATCTTTTAGGTACAGGTATTGGAACTTGGGGATTAAATAAAACCATTGGATGGGCTTGGGATATTACCAATTTCGTTTGGTGGGTAGGTATTGGTCACGCTGGTACATTAATCTCTGCAGTATTGTTATTATTCAGACAAAAATGGAGAATGGCAATTAACCGCTCAGCAGAAGCAATGACAATTTTCGCCGTATTTATGGCAGGATTGTTTCCATTGATTCACATGGGGCGTTTGTGGTTAGCATATTGGGTACTTCCTTTGCCAAATCAGTTTGGTTCATTGTGGGTAAACTTTAACTCTCCACTTTTATGGGACGTATTTGCAATTTCAACATACTTATCTGTATCAGTGGTCTTCTGGTACATTGGTTTGATTCCTGATTTTGCAACCTTGCGTGATAGAGTAAAAAGACCGATTCCAAAAAGAATGTATTCCATTTTATCTTTTGGATGGTCAGGTAGAGCGAAACAATGGAACCGTTTTGAATTGGTTTCACTTGTATTAGCTGGTGTAGCTACTCCTTTGGTATTCTCGGTTCACTCGATTGTATCCTTTGACTTTGCCACATCGGTTATCCCTGGATGGCACACTACCATCTTCCCTCCTTATTTCGTTGCAGGAGCCGTATTCTCTGGTTTTGCCATGGTACAGACTTTGATGCTTGTAATGAGAAAAGCTATGAAGCTTGAGGCTTATATTCATACTCGTCACGTGGAATATATGAATATTGTAATCATGGTTACAGGTTCAATCGTTGGAACTGCATACATCACTGAGTTATTTATTTCTTGGTATTCAGGTGTAGAATATGAAGCATACGCTTTCATTAACCGTGCTACTGGACCATATTGGTGGGCTTACTGGTCAATGATGACTTGCAACGTAATTTCTCCTCAGTTGATGTGGATTAGACCATTGAGAAGAAGTTTGATTTTTACGTTCATAATTTCTATTGTTGTAAATATTGGAATGTGGTTTGAGCGTTATGTAATTATTGTAACCTCAATTCATAGAGATTATTTACCATCTTCATGGAGTATGCACTATCCAAGTCACATTGATTTAGGTGTATATGTTGGAACAATCGGTTTATTCTTTGTATTCTTCTTATTGTTCGCTCGATTCTTCCCGGTATTACCAATTGCTGAGTTGAAAACAATCTTGAAATCTTCAGGAGAATCTTACAAAAATGCTCCTGATACACATCATGGACATGATGATCACAGCGCTGATCACAGTGAATCAGAAAATAATAACAATCATTAAGAAGGATCATGGCAGATAAAATTATATATGCAATGTATGACGATGACGATGTACTAAAAGATGGTGCAAAGAAATTAGTCGCAAAGGGTATTAAAGTAGCAGAGGTTTTCTCTCCTTTCCCAATCCACGGAATTGATCCAATTATTGGTGTAAAAAACACTAGACTTGGAATCATGGCTTTTATTTATGGTTTGACAGGTTTAATGTTGGCAACTTTAGGTATGAGATTCTTCATGATTACTGATTGGCCAATGAATATTGGTGGTAAACCAAATGAGTCATATTTAGATAATATGTTAGCATTTATTCCTGTAACGTTTGAGTTTACAGTTTTGTGTGCTGCTCATGGTATGGCTTTGACTTATTTTTTAAGAAATAAAACGTTGCCTGGTTTGCCAGCATCAAATCCTGATCCAAGAACTACAGATGATAAATTTGTAATGGAATTAAGATTATCTCAAAATACTCAGTTTTCTGAATCAGAATTACATGAGTTGTTGAAATCTACAGGAATAGTTGAATTAGATCAAAGAGACGTAAAATAGTCAAACGATAATTTATCAGTACGATGAATAAAATTTTTAAAGCAATAGCAAGTATATCAGGAGTTGCAGTATTAGGTCTAATTTTTGGATCTTGCTCATCAAATCCAGATAGTGCAGGATTAGAATACATGCCTGATATGTATCGCTCACCTGCTATTGAGCCATATGTTGATTATGGTGAGGTAAAAGGAAGTTTAGATGTTTCTAAAACAGTGAAAATTTCTGCTTTAGTTCCACCTATGAGAACAATTCCTTATTATGGAACGAATGAGGAAGAAGTGTTGATGATGCTTCCATATCACAGATTACCAAATGCATTGTTTGCAAAATCACATGGATATTTTGGATGGGATTTCACAGCGAATAATGAAATGGATTATGAATATTTACAAGCTGCTGCAGATGTAAATCCTTACAAGATTAATGCTGAAAATGCCGAAGAGATTTTTGCTAAAGGTAAAGAGCTTTACACGGCGAACTGTTTGCATTGTCATGGTGAAAAAGGTGATGGAAATGGTCCAATGGTAACTGCTGGATCTTATGTTGGAGCTGCGAATTTAGGTGGTTTAACGATTGCTGAAGGTCAAATGTTTTATTCAATCTATTATGGTAGAAATGCAATGGGTGGTCACGCTTCTATGGTAAACAAAAAAGAAATTTGGACACTTGTACATTACATCCATAAATTTCAAAATCCTTCTTATGGTACTTTTGATGAAAAAGGATTGCCAGTTAGTGCTCCAACTGCTGCGGTTGCAGACACTTTAGTTAAAAAGTAAATATTCAATTAGTAAAAATAGAACAATGGAATTCAAAATAACAAAAAAAGCGAATCTATTAACAATGTTTTTGATTGTTTTTGGAATCGTCTTTACTGGTATCGGAGTTGTAGTTGAGACTACTTTTCATCATCATGGTGAACATTTAGGCCAACGTATTTCTGGAAACTTATTAATTGATAGTTTTTTCTTCTTTGCAATTGGACTTGGAGCTTTATTCTTCTTGGCTTTGCAATATGCTACTGAAACAGGTTGGTATGCTTCCGTGAAAAGAGTAATTGAAGCAGTAGCTGGATTTTTACCTGTAGGAGTTGGTTTATTGATTGTTGCTCTATTGGTGATTACTATTCAACAAGGTGCACATATTTATGTTTGGATGGATCCACAAACTGTGGCTCATGATGAGTTAATTCAGGGTAAAAGTGCCTACTTAAATATTCCTTTTTTCTGGATTAGAACGTTGGTGTACTTAGGAACTTACTTATTATTTTGGAGAGGTTTCAAAACACGTTCAATGTTGGAAGATCAAGTTGGTGGAACTGAAATTCACTTCAAAAACTACAAAAAAGCAGCTTTATTTTTAGTTTTCTTTGCTGTTTTTAGTTCAACATCTTCTTGGGATTGGATTATGTCAATTGATGTTCACTGGTTTTCAACTTTGTTTGGATGGTATATCTTCGCTGGTATGTGGTGTTCAACTATGATTGTTTTGGTAACTCTTACTTTGTATCTGAAGAAAAAGGGTTATTTACCAAATGTAAACGAAAGTCACATTCACGATTTAGGGAAATGGACCTTTGCAACAAGTTTCTTGTGGTCTTACCTTTGGTTCTCTCAATTTATGTTGATTTGGTATGCAAATATTCCTGAGGAAACAACTTACCACTTGACAAGAATTAAAGATTTCAAATTCTTGTATTTTGGAATGTTCATTATCAATTTTGCTTTCCCGATGTTATTATTAATGTCAAGAGATGCTAAAAGACATGCAGGTGTTTTAACCTTTGTTGGAATGATTGTTCTTTTCGGTCACTGGGTTGATGTCTATATCATGGTGATGGCTGGTTCAATGGGAGCAAACGCCTACATTGGTTTTATGGAGATTGGTTTGTTACTTTTAGTACTAGGAATCTTTTTGAAAATTGTTTTGACAAACTTATCAAAAGCGCCACTTACGGTTAAAAATCACCCTTTCTTGGACGAAAGTATTCACCACGAAATATAATTTATAGTTTTTTATCATTGAATAATTAGTAGAGATGAATTTTAAATTAGTAACATTAATTGTAATCGTATTGGGAGCTATTGCTATAGCCCAATTAGTAAGATTATACGAACATTCTTCTAAATTAAGAAACCGTCGTGAGGAAGATATTCCTAATAGAGACAATAAATTAAATGCTAACATGATGTTGACATTTATGATTTTATTGTTTGGTGGTTTTATTTGGTTAATGGCAACTTACGGTTTTACAGGTCGTGGTGAGGCTGCTTCAGAACATGGGGTAACTTATGACTGGTTGTTGAACATAAATTTAGCTTTAATCATTATCGTTTTCTTTTTAACAAATTTCTTGTTGTTTTACTTCTCCTTTAAATATGTGAGAAAACCAGGTGTTAAAGCATATTTTTACCCACACAACAATAAATTAGAGTTAATTTGGACTGTTGTACCTGCTATCGTTTTGGCATTCATCATTATTCTTGGTTTGAAAACTTGGAATGGTATTACTTCTGATGCTTCGAAGGAAGCAGTGAGAGTAGAGTTATTCTCTGAACAGTTTAAATGGACTGCTAGATATGCAGGTAATGACAATAAATTGGGTTATTTTGATTACAAATTAACTACTGATAAGAATCAATTGGCTTTGTTGACAACTGCAACTTTAGATTCTGCAATCAGAATGATGGAAGTAGGTAGCGCAGATGGAACAATTTTAGGAATTAAATTGTTGGAAGAAAAGTTAAGTAATCCTAAAAATATTTTCATTCCAAAAGATAGAGTGAAAATGGAAGACGATTTAGATCGCAAAACACGTCTTTTGAGATTATTATATCAAATGAAGTACCGTCATAATTCTAATCTTGATGCACGTGCTTATGATGATGTGATTGAAGCTGATACTTTACACTTGGTTAAAAATCAAGATTATGAGTTTAATTTTAGAGCGAAAGATGTAATTCACTCAGCGTATTTTCCTCATTTTAGAATGCAAGTAAATACTGTACCTGGTTTAACTACTAGATTTAAGTTTAAGCCTACAATCTCTACCAAAGAGATGAAAACAAAAATGAATAATCCAGATTTTAATTTTGTTCTTATGTGTAACAAAATTTGTGGAGGTGCTCACTACAAAATGAAAATGATTGTTGTTGTTGAAACACCTGCCTCTTACAAAAAATGGATGAAAACCAAAAAGACTTTTAAAGATGAATATCTTGCTGCTCCTGTTGTTGAGGCAGTTGCACCAGCAGATACTTTAGTAGTAGCAGTTAATTAGTAGAAATTATCAATATTAAAATAGTATAAAATGGCAGCTTTAGCTCACGAAGCACACGGACATCACGATGCACATTCTCATGATCACCATGAAGAAGGTTTCGTATCGAAGTACATTTTTAGTCAAGACCATAAAATGATTGGTAAGCAGTTCTTGATGACTGCAGTTTTTATGGGGGTAGTAGCAATGTTACTGTCTATCTTGTTTAGAATTCAATTGGCTTGGCCAGGAGAAAGTTCAGATTTCTTATCTATGTTTTTAGGTGAAACTTGGGCTCCCGGAGGAGTTTTGAAAGAAAATATGTATTTAGGATTGGTGACAATTCATGGTACAATCATGGTATTCTTCCTTTTGACAGGTGGGTTGTCTGGTACATTCTCGAACATGCTTATTCCTTTGCAATTAGGTGCACGTGATATGGCTTCTGGTTTCTTGAATATGCTTTCATATTGGATGTTCTTCCTTTCGTCAGTGATTATGTTGTCTTCTTTGTTCATTGAAACAGGACCTGCGATGGCTGGTTGGACAATTTACCCACCTCTTTCTGCTCTTCCTCAATCGATTGAAGGTTCTGGATTAGGGATGACTTTATGGTTGTTTTCAATGACGATTTTCATTGCTTCTTCGTTGATTGGTTCTTTGAATTACATCGTAACTGTTTTAAATCTTAGAACAAAAGGGATGACAATGACGAGAATGCCTTTAACTATTTGGGCGTTTTTTGTAACAGCTGTTTTAGGTGTACTTTCTTTCCCAGTTTTATTGTCAGCTGCATTGTTGTTGATGATGGACAGATTGGCTGGAACTAGTTTTTATTTATCTGATATCATTGTTAATGGTGAAATGTTAGAAAACCACGGTGGTTCTCCATTATTATACCAACATTTATTCTGGTTCTTAGGTCACCCTGAGGTTTACATCGTATTGTTGCCAGCATTAGGTTTATCTTCTGAAATTATCTCTACCAACTCACGTAAACCAATTTTCGGTTACCGTGCAATGATTGGATCTATTTTGGCAATTGGTTTCTTATCATTTATCGTTTGGGGTCACCACATGTTTGTAACAGGGATGAATCCATTCTTAGGAAGTGTATTCGTATTTACGACACTTTTGATTGCTATTCCTTCTGCAGTTAAAGTATTTAACTACATTACAACGCTTTGGAGAGGGAGTTTAGTTTTTACGCCAGCGATGTTATTTGCTGTTGGTTTAGTTTCAACATTTATTACAGGTGGTGTTACTGGAATTATCTTAGCTGATTCAGCGTTAGATATTGCTGTGCATGATACTTATTTTGTTGTTGCTCACTTCCATGTTGTAATGGGTATGTCAGCAGTATTTGGAATGTTTGCTGGTGTTTATCATTGGTTCCCAAAAATGTATGGTAAAATGATGAATACTAGATTGGGTTACATTCACTTTTGGATTACCATTATTGGTGCCTATGGTGTATTCTTCCCAATGCACTTTGTTGGATTGGCCGGAGCTCCAAGAAGATATTATGATTATTCAGTTTACAATGAATTTGATAAACCAGCGGCTGATATGATGTTGGACTTAAATGTAATCATTACAATTTTTGCAATCATTGCTTCTATTGGACAATTGGTTTTCTTATTCAATTTCTTCTATAGTATTTTTAGAGGACCTAAAGCAGTTCAAAATCCATGGAGATCTAACACTTTGGAATGGACTACGCCTGTTGAACACATGCATGGTAACTGGCCTGGTGCCTTGCCAGAAGTTCATAGATGGCCTTATGATTATTCTAAGCCTGGTGCTGAAGAAGATTTTATTTCTCAAATTGTTCCACTTGCTGAAGGCGAGGAAGAACATTAAAATTTAAAATATTAATGTGAAAGCCGTTCCAAATTGGAGCGGCTTTTGTATTTTTGAATAAATTCATATAAGTTGGAAGAGGAAGATTCATTTGATTACCGTAAGGAAAGCGAAGAAGGTGAAAAGGATTATGACAAAGTACTTCGTCCTAAAAAACTTTCTGATTTTGCTGGGCAAGAGCAAGTAGTCGATAATTTAGAAATTTTCGTGCAAGCTGCAACTAAACGTGGCGAACCTTTGGATCATGTGCTTTTACATGGACCTCCAGGACTTGGTAAAACAACTTTGGCAAATATTATTGCCAATGAATTAGGTGTTGGATTTAAGGTTACTAGCGGTCCCGTTTTGGACAAACCTGGTGATTTAGCCGGTTTGTTGACTAATCTTGATCAAGGTGATGTTCTATTTATCGATGAAATTCATCGTTTAAGTCCCGTAATTGAGGAATATCTGTATTCTGCAATGGAAGATTACGTAATCGATATTTTGATTGATAGCGGACCAAACGCTCGTTCTGTGCAAATTGCTTTAAATCCATTTACCTTAATTGGGGCAACAACACGCTCTGGATTATTAACTTCTCCATTGCGAGCACGATTTGGAATCAATGCAAGACTTCAATATTATGATTCCAAAACATTGACAGCCATAGTTGAACGTTCTTCCGATTTATTGGGAATTCCAATTAAAGAAGATGCTGCCTATCAAAT
>JBFYPS010000136.1:0-24454 GCA_041303135.1 Crocinitomicaceae bacterium
GTGTTGCGGATTCCAAATATACAATCTAAATTCGATTTCTTCAGGATAAAAACGTTTAAAAACTGAATTTATCTTCACTTTAAATTGACCCTTATTTGCACCATGAATCCATCTTTGATCAAAAGTTTCATATCTAACCGTTTCATTTTTTGAATTGAATGTGGTAAATATCAACCTCACATCATGAAAAGGTGTTACAATCTTAAAATCACCCGCCAGTTTGATAAGTAAATCTTCATTTCGCAAAGAATCTAAACTTTTTAATTCCAACAAATTGATGTATTCATCACTTGATTTTTTTGTGTCAATTTTCCAAGATTTAAAATTGACTTTTTGATAAGGATTTCTTCTTTTATAAGCCACAAAACCACTTGGTAAATCTTTGCAAAGCAATTTATAGCCTTTCAAATTTTCACTTTTGAGCCCTGAAGATTTATTGATGATCACATCATAAAAAGGAGAAAATTCATTTAAAATATTTGGTTGAATTTTGACCTCATCGTTGGTTTGTCGCTCTAATAAATCCCAATTTAAAGCCATTGTGTGATAAAATGAAACTGTTGTTGAGGTATCTATTGATTTCTTGACTTTATTGTAAAAAGAAACATCCAAACGTTCGTCAGGAGTAAAAACGGAAGTATTCAAATTCAATTGCAAAATGGCAGTTACTGGAAAAAACAATAAAATCAATTGAATGTATCGCCATTTGTAAAATTCGTGACTAAAAAATCCAACTAACAATATAATTAAAGGAATGAAGTACATCCCTGCTCTATCCTCTGGATAATTGACTTTCATGAAAATCGCCAAGATAAAAATGGCAACAATATTGCCAAACAAAAACAAAGATAAAATCGTTGTTTCTTTCGCTGCTTGTTTCCAAAATCCTCTTTTGAAAAACAAATAAGTGAGCAATCCAAAAAATAAAAGGAATAGAATTATGAATAACCATTTCAACCAATCGGCATCATAATAAAGGACATATTTGGAAAGTGTTTTACCTGTTACTACCCAAAACCCATCTAAACTTCCGTAGTATAAAGCCCCGCGCTCTTTCAATAATTGTCCGAATGAAATAATGGGCAATAAGCTATAAATAAAACCAAAATGAACAACCAACAAAAACACATTTTTTGCAACTGCAAAGTTTCGAATATTCTTTATGTGAATAATCAATGCTAAAACGAGCGCCAAACAGGCGGAAACCAAAAAAACTAAATTCGAAAAAACCGCCAAAAAGCTGAAAACATAAAGCAGAATTAAACTCGTAGTTCTCGGTTCTTTGACAAATCTTTGCGCGTATACCAACATCCATATAAAAAAGGAAATTGCCATGGCATAACCTCGAGAATAAGAGAAATAATCGTTCATGTAAACCACCGTTACAGCAGCTGTGAGCAAGATTATTTGTGTAAAACGATTGTCGATAGATTTCAAAAAAGTATAAATTCCCCAAAAATAAATAGGGAAACATAGCAAGCTTGGCAATCGAAATAGGAAAAATTCATTTCCAAACATGGAATGAAGTAAACTTCCTAGAAATGAATTAAATAAATGATTATTTGCATCCAACATCACGGCATCACCAAACCAAATTTCTGGTTCGATAAAGTGCAAAAAGGTAGCTGATTCATCGTGCAAAGGCGCCAAAAATAAAGCGCGCAAAACAAAATAAACCATCAAAAATGAAAAAAGTATCCAACTGTAAGTTCTATAGCTGAATACTTTTTTATCTAATTTCATAGAAATGTTTTTATGCTTTTTGACGAACTGTTCTTTGCTCAATTCTCTTTTCAAATTTCTCTCCTTTGAAAATACGTTGAACAAAAATCCCTGGCGTATGAATTTGATTTGGATCTAATTCACCTGCAGGAACCAATTCCTCTACCTCGGCAATTGTAATTTTTCCAGCCATGGCCATCATTGGATTGAAATTTCTAGCAGTTGCCTTGTAAACTAAGTTTCCTTCAGTATCTCCCTTCCAGGCTTTAACAATCGCAAAATCCGCCGTCAAAGCCGATTCCAAAATGTGTGGTTTTCCATTATAAATACGTACTTCTTTGCCTTCAGCAACTTCAGTTCCATATCCAGCTGGTGTAAAAAAAGCAGGAATTCCAGCACCACCAGCACGACATCTTTCTGCCAATGAACCTTGAGGAATCAAATCAACTTCTAATTCTCCTGACAACATTTGTCTTTCAAATTCGTCATTTTCACCAACGTAAGAACTGACCATTTTTTTGACTTGTTTATTTTGAAGCAATAAACCCAAACCAAAATCATCAACACCCGCATTATTTGAAATACAAGTCAGATTTTTAACTCCTTTTTTAACCAATTCAGCAATTGAATTTTCAGGAATTCCACACAATCCAAAACCGCCAACCATCAAAGTCATATTGTCTTCAATTCCTTGACAAGCTTCTGAAACATTTTTTACTACTTTGTTCATTTTGATAAAATTGTTGTTCAATTTGAAAATTTCTACATTGAAATAATGGGCTCTCCATTTTCATCCAACAATGTTGGTTCTTCATCATCTGCTGGAGGTAAAACATTATCGGCACCAATGCAGGAGAACTGACTATCGTCGAAACCATCAGGTTTTTCAAAAGCGGTAGTAGAAATTCCAATTTCAGGATCTTTATATACTTTCTGCATAAAATATCCATAAATCGGAGCAGCAGTTCTTCCTCCTTGTCCTTCTCTAGTAGAGCGGTAATGAACACCTCTGTCTTCTGCTCCAACCCAAACGCCTGTTGCTAAATCTGGTGTCAAACCAACAAACCAACCGTCAGAGTTATTTTGAGTCGTTCCCGTTTTTCCAGCTGTTGGATAAATCAAATTTCCCCAAGAAGCACCACTTCTCAAAGTGCTTGCAGTTCCACCTTGAACAACCGCTTCCATCATTTTCAACACTGAAAATGCGACTTGTTCATTAATTGCTTCACGCATTGTTGGTTTTGCGTTGTAGATCACATGTCCATTTCTATCTTCGATACGTAAAATGGTCGTCGGTTTATTAAAAATCCCCTTGTTTACAAAAGTCGCTTGTGCACCTACCAATTCATACAAAGATAAATCCATTGATCCTAAACACATTGCAGGAACAACATCCAAAGGATTCAATTCGATGTCCAAACTTTTCATCAATTTAGCTACTGTTTGAGGACCAGCTTTTGCGCCCATCTTTTGCATAATGGCCACTGTAATATTGTTTTTAGACATTTGTAATCCTCTTCTCACTGAACACATTCCACCAGAAGTTTCACCATCTGAATTTTTCGGACACCACTGTCCATCAGGATTTCCATTCGGATCAAATAAATCAACACAATGTGTGATATCTGGAATTTGTGTACAAGGTTTTACCACATTCATGGCAATTCCTGAAGCGTAGATAAAAGGTTTGATTGTAGAACCAACTTGTCTTTTACCTAAACGAACGTGATCAAAAGCAAAATGGTCAATATTTGTACCACCAACCCAAGCTTTAACGAAACCAGTTTCAGGTTCGATAGAAATTAAACCTGCTTGCAAATATGATTTATAGTACAACATTGAATCATAAGGAGACATCAAAGTATCTCTGTCGCCTTTCCAAGAAAAAACGCGCATTTGGACTTTTTCTTTAAAGCTTTTTTCTATCTCCAATTCACTGTAACCTTGCGCTGACATGCTGATGTAACGATTGGAGCGTTTCATAGAAGTTTTCATGATTCTATCAACCTCCTCTTTTGTCAAATTATTTGAAAATGGAAAGTTTTTTAAACCACGGTTATTTCTATCAAACGATGGTTGTAGATTTTCTTTCAAATGACGTTCAACTGCTTCTTCAGCATATTGTTGCATATTTGCATTTAGGGTCGTATAAATTTTTAAACCATCGCTGTAAATATTCCACGGAACCCCATCTTCTCGTTTGTATTTTAAAGATCCATCTTGGTTCTTTTCATTTAAAATCGAAGTTACCTCCGCTCTTACAGATTCTCTAAAATATGGAGCAAGTCCTTTTTTGTGATCTACCACCTGATAATCAGTCAGCAAAGGTTTTACTTTCAATTGGTCGTATTCAGCTTGCGTCAATTTGATTCTCAAGCTTTCATTTCCATCATTTGAATTTTTTAGCCATTGAAATAGCACTTGATTTCTTCTTTCCAAAGCACGAATGCTATCTGCAGCTCTCGCTTCAGCAATTTCAGCCAACGTTATTTGACTTGCTGGAACCTCTTTTTTGTTCGCCAATCTTTGTCTGTAGTTGCGGATTTTGAAAGTGTAAGGATTATATAAATCAGGATTTTTACACATTCCAATCAACATTGCAGCTTCGTCTTTCGTCAGTTGAATTGGCTTTTTATTGAAATAAACTTTCGAAGCATTTGCAATTCCCACTGCGTTGTACAAGAAATCAAATTGATTCAAATACATCGTGATGATTTCTTCTTTCGTATAACGTTCTTCCAAACGAGTTGCGATGATATTTTCACGTGCTTTTTCATTCAAACGACTGAAAATGCGACCGATTCTTCCTGTACTTTCGCTTCCAACGTCCTCACCGTTAGCTCGTGCAATTGCTTCTCTATCACGCATTTGAAGCGTAAAAAGTAATTTTGCCAATTGTTGAGAAATGGTAGAAGCACCACCAGCTCCACCCACACTTACTACCGCACGGCCAATCGCTTTGATATCAACGCCTGAATGTTCGTGGAAACGTTCATCTTCTGTAGAAATCAAGGCATCTGTTACAAATGGAGAAATCGCTTTATATTCGACACTTGAACGGTTGATTTTCCAGTATTTCCCCAATTCTGTTTCACCATCGTCAGCATAAATAACAGAAGCTAATAATTCTGGTGGATTGTCGAGCATTGCTACTGGCGGCAAGTCATCTTCCGATTGAAAAAGCAATAAACAAGCAATAAATAAAAGTGGAAATAAAGCGCCAGCCCAAAAAATGATTGTCATTTTTTTCTTTCCTTTATCGGAAAATATGGGTGATGAATTGGATACTTTTTTACTCATGAAACAAAAGATTTGGTGTAAAAATAAGGAAAATCGCGACTTGATATAAATTTCGTTTCACAAAAGAATTAAAAAGGAGTTTTTAATAAAATATTCGCTAAATTTTTGATAATTACTAGCCTCTAATTAAAGAAATAATCTTTAAGAAGTAAATCACAATTAATACTAAACAATTCCCCGTCTATAATCCTTATAGGTAATGTTAAATCATATAAAAATGGCGAAAACATTTCTATCCGCGCGTTGGGAAAATTTGATCATGGCAAACTTTGCGGTGAATCCCGAAGTGTTGATTCCATATTTACCCAAGGGTGTCGAACTTGATTTTTACGATGGAAGAGCGTGGGTTAGTTTGGTGGGTTTCATGTTTAAAAAAACAAGTTTGTTTCGCATTCCTATTCCATTGATGGGCACGTTTGAAGAAGTAAATTTGAGGTTTTACGTAAAAAGAATTGATGGTGATGAAATCAAACGTGGAGTTGTTTTTATCAATGAAACTGTACCCTACAAACCAGTTGCTTGGATTGCGAATAAACTCTACAAAGAACATTACATCGCCATTCCAACTAAAAATGAAATTCAAATAAATGCTGAAAATAAGTTGATCCATTACGGCTGGAAAATTAACCAGCACTGGAACGAAATCAATGTAAACACCTCTCTTAAAAGAGTTGAAATGATTCCAGAAAGCATTGAAGAATTCATCTTCGAGCATTATTATGGTTACACAAAAATCAGCGAGGAAGTATCTCAGGAATACAGAGTGAACCATCCGCGGTGGAAAGTGAACAAAGTGTTAAATTATTCTATTAATTGTGATTTTCAAGCCATGTATGGCAATGATTTTACTTTTCTCAATAAGCAACAACCACAATCGGTCATTTTTGCTTCAGGTTCTGACGTCACGGTCGATTGGAAAAGAAGAAAGTTTTAATTCAAAAAATGAAAAAGCGCGATTTACCAGCTAAGAATTGCATTGTTTGCAAACGCCCGTTCACTTGGCGCAAGAAATGGGAGAAGGTTTGGGATGAAGTGAAATATTGCAGCGATAAATGTAGAATAAATCGTACTAAAGATTGAATTCATCTTCAAACCAAAACTTGTAATTATACAACATTCTTTACAAATTGTGTAACGTTATTTCTTTCGAAAACAAACACCTTTAAACTTTGATTTATTTCCATGCTGATTAGCTTAATTATTCAGCACAAAATTCACTTAATCAAACTTTAAAACACAATTTATGAAAAAATATCTTCCTATTTATCTGTATGGATTAAGTATTATTTTGGCAGGAATTTTCTTGTTTAGTTCGGCTTACAGCTCTTTCAAAGAAGTAAATGTAATCATCGGGTATATGGTAACCATTGGCGCTGGATTTGCATTTACGGCAGCCATGATAAATCAAAAAATGCAAGTCCAATTTGCTTACCACAATTTACATGCATTGATAATGGTGGTATTTGGCGTTTTTATTCTGTTGTTTTGCGATACAATTGATAAATTATTGACCGCCACATCCTATCTTTTTATTTTTTATGCTGTTTCAGAAATCACTTTTTGCAGTTGGATTTTTAATTTGCGCCAAAAAGTGGTCTTTAAAATCTTATTTATCCGAATCATTTTGGGATTAGTAATAGGAATTGGAACTGTAATAACGATGTATTTTACAACATTTCAGCTTGAAACATTTGGTGTTTTGTTCATTTTAATTGGAATTAACATCCTTCTATATGTTCCAATTATGAAAGGAAAAGAATCGAGTGAAGTTGAAAATGTAATTCAAAAGCCAGTAAAATGAAGATTTTCCTCACAATTACCATTGCATTTACAGGTTTACTAACTTTCTTTCAAATTTACAATATCATGGCAAAAAGCAAAACAGAAACACAAGGTTACTCAGTAATTAGAGACGAAAAATTATTTGAAATCAGATTTTATCCTGCAGCAAATTTGGCAAAAATCACTTCAACGTCAAAGTCTTACCGTGATTTAGGTTATTCTGGATTTGGTAAATTGGCAAAATACATTTTTGGTGGTAACATTGAAAACAAAAAAATTGCAATGACTTCACCAGTTCACATGGATATTGGAGATTCTATTTCAACAATGGCATTTGTCATGCCTGCTCATTTGACAATAAATGATCTTCCCAAACCTAACAATTCTGAAATAACAATAGAAACCACTGAACCAGAATATGTTGCTGCAATCAAATTTGGTGGTTTTGCAAATACAGCAAGTATAAATAAACAAAAAGAAATCTTAAAAAAAGCCTTGGATCAAAAAGGCCTTACCTATTTTGGAAATTTCAGATACTTAGGATATAATCCACCTTATCAAATATTTGGAAGAAGGAATGAGGTTATTGTTGCATTAAATGAAACAAATTTTACCATGGACAAAAAAAGCACAAAAAAGGAGAATCTTGACGGTTATCCGCACTATCCTGCATCAGAGGATATCTATAGTCAACAAATAGAAGAAAAGGATTTAGATCCTGAAAATACCACGAAGAAAAAAACACCAAACGAAACAGAAAGCGGTCGCAATGAGAAAAACTTCAAAAACCACATGTCAGGCGACGATTTAGACATTCCTGGAGGAGATTTAGACGACCAAGAAGAGGAAATTGGAAGTGAAGACGAAGAAAACAATTATTACAGTTTGGGTGGCGATAATCACAATGCTTTGGACGAAGATAAAGAATAAAAACCATGAAAACGACAAAAAACATTGGCATTTGGATGGATCATTCAACCGCCAACTTCATCAATTTAGATAAAGAAAAAAACAACTTTACCATTCACTCAAATTTCAGCTTTAATGACAAAGAAGCAGCTTTGAAAAGAAGTGAAAGTTTAATGCATAGCAAGGAAAACCATCTTCATGAAACTTTCTATAAAGAAATTGGACATGAGATTTTGAAATACAATCACATTTTAATATTCGGTCCGACTCAAGCTAAAACTGAACTTTTGAATTATTTGAAAAAGGATTTACATTTTAAGGACATTCAAATTGACACTAAATCTGCTGATAAAATGACAGAAAATGAAAAATATGCTTTTGTTTGGACTCATTTTGAAAAGGATTAAATTGCTGTTTAGCATTCAAATTTTTCATTACAAAAAAAGCGCATCCGATTTGGGTGCGCTTTTCAATTTATTCAAATTTTTATTATTTTTTCTTCAAAGAATCTTTGATAAAATTCTCAATGGCAGCAGTCATAGATGGCACATTTGGTTGAGGTGCGTGTAAATCCAAACGCAAATTGTTTTTAACAACAGCATTGGCCGTTGTAGGACCAAAGGCCGCAATCATCGTATTGTTTTGTTTGAAATCTGGGAAGTTTTTGAAAAGTGATTCAATTCCTCCTGGACTAAAGAAAACCAATAAATCATAGTAAACATCTTCTAAATCGCTCAAATCAGAAGCTACTGTTTTATACAACATCGCTTTGGTGAAATTGATTTTAAAATGCTCTAATGTTTCTGGAATTTTATCTCTTAAAATATCAGTACAAGGCAATAAGAATTTGTCAGTTTTATGCTTTTTCATCATTTCTGCTAATTCTTCTATTGTTTGTTTACCGTGAAAGATTTTACGTTTTCTGTAAGTTACATATTTTTGAAGATAAAGCGCCACCGCCTCTGAAATACAAAAATATTTCATGGTGTCTGGCACAGCGAAACGAATTTCTTCAGCGATTCTAAAAAAGTGATCTACAGCAGTTTTAGAAGTCATAATCACAGCAGTATGTTCTGGGATATTTACCCTTTGTGCTCTAAAATCTTGAACACTAACTCCTTCCACATGAATAAAAGGCCTAAAATCAATTTTAAGCTTGTATTTTTCTGCGAGATCGTAATATGGTGATTTGTCCCCCTCTGGTTTGGGTTGAGAAACCAAAATTGTTTTGATGCTCAATTTCCTCTGTATTAATTTAACAACCAATTAAATTGCTCCAAAATTCTGTCTTTTAACGTGAAATAAATCAGCACAAATGGCAAAATTTCGAGCGTGCAAAAATACAAAATAATATAATACCAAGTTATACCTTTATTTAAAGCGAAAATAAATCCTCTAAAAAACCTGTAAACCCACATCGCAAAGGTGAACCAGATGAAGATTTGTATAAAAATATTAGACCATTGGATGTTGAAAGCCCAAACCAAAAGCATCAAACTGTAAATTATTCCGGCAAAATGTGCGAAAATGAATGTATTGATTTTAGTTTCTGTTACTGAATTTTTTTCTCCTGTAATAAATCCAACTAAAAACAAAGAAAACCAAGGCAAGAAAACCATTAGAAAAGGAATGGGAAGAAGTAAAAAAACAATTTTTGGATCTAGATTATTTTTGGTAGGAATACATAAAAACAACAAAGCACTGGCGCTGATAATGTAATTTAAGATGAGAAAAAAAGAAGATGCATTATTTAAAGGATATTCATCTTGAATGATTTTATCAATCTGCTTGTTTTTGTAGATTGCTTTAATCATTCCAAAAACCATTTGTTTTGAACTCAAGCGAGCGAAAGCGATAATAAAAAATGAAAATGCCAGCATCAATGAAGCCACAAAAGCCACGTTTTCCGTACGAATCGACAGACTCGAGGGAATTTCATTATTTGCACCAACAATTCCAAAACTTAATTCAAACAAAATGTATCTTTTTCGTGTTTAAACAGCAAAATTAGTATTTGTTCTGCTAGAAATGGTTTTAAAAATCAGATTTTGCGTTTTTAATATTAATTTTGTCGTCACTTTAAATAAAAGGCTGAAATATGGCAACAGATTTATATGTACATCCTGATTATTACAACATGGATGATTTGCTTACAGAAGAGCAAAAATTAGTTCGCGATGCGGCTCGTGCTTGGGTGAAAAAAGAAGTTTCCCCTATCATTGATGAGCATTACGAAAAAGCAACTTTCCCAATGCATTTATTGCGTGGTTTAGGAGAAATTGGTGCTTTTGGACCTTATATTCCTGAAGAATATGGTGGACCAGGTTTGGATCAAATCTCTTATGGTTTGATTATGCAAGAATTGGAAAGATGTGATTCTGGTTTGCGTTCAACTGCTTCTGTTCAAAGTTCTTTAGTGATGTATCCAATTTGGAAATATGGTTCTGAAGAGCAAAAAATGAAATATTTGCCTAAGTTGGCAACCGGTGAAATGATGGGTTGTTTTGGATTGACTGAGCCAGATCACGGTTCAAATCCTTCTGGAATGATTACAAATTTCAAAGATGCTGGCGATCATGTTATCTTGAATGGTGCAAAAATGTGGATTTCAAATGCTCCTTTCGCAGATATCGCGGTTGTTTGGGCAAAAGACGAAACAGGCCGTATCCACGGATTAGTTGTTGAACGTGGAATGGAAGGTTTCTCAACACCTGAAATGCACGGAAAACTATCTTTGCGCGCGTCATCAACAGGAGAATTGATTTTTGTAAACGTTAAAGTTCCAAAGTCAAACATTTTACCAGGAAGAACAGGTTTAGGTGCTCCATTAAGTTGCTTAGATTCTGCAAGATTTGGAATTGCTTGGGGTGCTTTAGGTGCTGCCATGGATTGCTACGATCAAGCATTGAGATATTCTAAAGAAAGAACTCAATTTGGCGTTCCAATCGCTTCTTTTCAATTGATTCAGAAAAAATTGGCAGAAATGATTACTGAAATTACGAAAGCACAATTATTGACGTTTAGAGTTGGTCAATTGAGAAATGAAGGAAAAGCGACAAGCGCTCAAATTTCAATGGCAAAAAGAAACAATTGTGAAATCGCATTAAATATTGCGCGTGAAGCAAGACAAATTCATGGTGCGATGGGAATTACAAGTGAATATTCAATGATGCGTCACATGGCAAACTTGGAATCTGTAGTAACTTATGAAGGTACTCACGACATTCACTTATTGATTACAGGACTTGACATTACTGGAATTTCTGCTTTTACGCGTGATATGCCAGATTTATCAAACATGAAATAAGTAAATCTCAACTATATTTTTAAAAGCGGAAGTTACATTCCGCTTTTTTTATGCAATTTAAATAGCAATTGATTTAAAATACGAAAATATACTTAAGTAATCCTTCTTTTCGCGGTCTATTTTTGCGTATCAATTACTCAAAAATATGACGTTCAAATTCAAAAAAACCGCGAAATTAATGGGAAAATGGAAATTATTGTGCCAACAAAGTGACGTAGAAATTTTGATTCAATTTTTGGATAAAAATCCAATCTTGAAATACAATGCTATTTATTCCGAATCACAAATTATTAATAAAAAATCAATTAAAAAATCTGTGATTCCTTTCAATGTTGATATTTCAAGTAATGGCAAAATGATGAGATTCAAATATCCAAACAGCAGTAAAATTGAAATTTTTATGGTTGCATATCAAGATTCAAATTTTTTACAATTAATAGAGTTACAAACAGATTCTAAATTTGAACTAATAAGAAATGAATAGTTTACGAATTTTTTTATATTTGTATCAAAGCTACTTCATTGGAAACAAAATACACCATATTTCTTGCTGATGATCATGAATTGGTTGCGCAGGGATTATCAACTTTGCTATTACAAATTCAAACAGTGGGAAAAGTTGAAGTGTTTAAAAATGGCAAGGAATTATTTCAAGCTTGTTTAAATACGAAACCAGATTTCATATTTTTGGATTATGAAATGCCTGTTTGGGACGGTAAAGAAACGCTGATTCAAATAAAAAAGAACTTACCAAAAATTCCCGTTTTAATGCTTTCAATGTTGAATGAAAAATCAATTATCAAAGAATGCATTCAATTGGGTGCAAGCGCTTATTTACACAAAGATAGTTCAACAGAAGAATTACACGAAGCAATAGAAAGTACTTCAAGGTCTGAAATTTACTATTCAAACGAAGTAAAAAAAGCATTGAGCGGAGCAATTAAGAATCAATCGGGACAAATAACATTGAAAGAAGAAATTTCTGAAAGAGAAATGGAAATCTTAAAATTACTCTGTGATGGCTTGAGTCCGAAAGAAATTTCAGAAAAACTCTTTTTAAGTCAACGAACTGTTGAAACCCACAAAACGAATATCATGCACAAATTTGATGTCAACTCCATTGCCAAGTTGATTAGTATTGCTATTAAAAATCGAATCGTATAAAAAAGATGAAAAAAACACTAATTTTCTTCTTTCTTGTTTTCACAAACATCTTGTTTTCACAAAAGAAAATAAATGATTTTATCGCAAAAATTGACACTGTTAAAACTCCAAAAAGAGGACTTGAAAAATTAGATTCAGTTTATGCGAACGTAAAGCTAAATCCCCGAACAAAAGTCATTCTCAATCATAAAAGATTGCAGTATTGTATGACCTTAAGTGATTTTAAAAGAGTTACCAAAATCAGTATTGAAACCATTGAATTTGCCAAAAAACACAAGCTAGATTCATTAACTGCTTTTCCTTATATGATGATTGGTTGTTCGCAATATATGAACAATCGACTAGATGATGCATTGGTATCCTTTAAATTCAGCGCAAAACTTGCAGAAAGATATAAAAATTACACTTTAATGGGATCCAATTACAACAATATTGGAGGCTTACTGATTGATAAAAAAAACTACAAGGAAGGAGAAAAATATCTGCTAAAATCTATCAATCTATCAATTAAAACCAAAGATACTAGATCTAAAATATTAAGCAGTCGCATTTTGGCTACCTCATTTGAACGTCAAGGTAAATTAAAAGAGGCAGCAAGCATTTATGACAAAATAGAAAAAGAAGCCATCGCTTTAGGGGATGCATATATCCTTTCATCCGTCTTTACTTACCACGGAGAACTGCTTAAAAAATTAGGAAAGTCAAATTTAGCAATCGAAAAAGTCAAAGAAGCAAAAAAATTAATGTATAGAATTGGTGATACAAGTAGCTTAATGACGGTGATTAGGTATGAAGCAGACTTTTTCAAGGAGGTAAAAAATTTTGAAAACGAAGCGCTTTCATTGCGTGAGTATATCAATCTAAAAGACAAATATTACAACGATAAAAATCAAAATCAAATAAATAAACTTGAAACAAAGTTCAAAACCAAAGAAATACAACAAGAAAAAACGCTTGTTCAATCCAAAATGTTGGCAGAAAAAAGTAAAAAAAATAATTATCTCTTAATTCTAATTCTTCTTCTGTTTTTCTCCATTGGTTTTTTTGTAATTATTTACCTGCGAAATAGTCGTAAATCAGCACGGCTTCAATTGCAAATTCAGGAACAAAGATTGGCTTCCATCATTGAAGGACAAGAAAGTGAAAGAACTCGAATTGCCAAAGAGCTACACGATGGGATTGTGCAAGATTTGACTGTCCTAAAAATGAATTTGTTGAGCAATGACAACAAGGAAACACTAGAACCAAAATTGACCAAAATCACCAAGGAAGTGCGTGAACTTTCTTATCAAATGATGCCTATTGCCTTGAAGGAATTGGGTTTAATTCCTGCTTTAGAAGATTTATTTGATCGCAGTTTCACCCAACGAGGAATTGCTTTTAATTTTGAAGCTTATGTATTAGAAGAAAGGCTGGACAAAAAAATTGAAGTTAATATTTACAGAATTTGTCAAGAGCTAATTAACAACACTTTAAAGCACGCGAATGCAACAGAAATAAATGTATTACTTCGTAAAAAAGATAATTTATTGACCTTAGTTTTTGAAGACAACGGACAAGGATTTGATGTATTAAATATTAAAAATGGCATTGGACTAACTAGTTTAAATGATCGCTTAGAATCCATACACGGAAAAGTTGAGTTTGATTCTGAGATAAATAAAGGAACGACAGCATATATTAAAATCAATATCTTATGAATAAAATATTCATCTTCATGACCTTTTTCTTCATTCTTTGTCAAACTACATTTGCACAGGAAGCGAAAAAACTAATCCAAAAAATTGAACATACAAAAGATCCTCAGAAAAAATACAAATTGTATTCAGACATTGGTCAGATTTACTTTCAAACAAGCGATTACAAAAACGCGCTTAAATATTATTTAAAAGCATTTGCGATTGCCGAAAAAACCAAAGAACCATATAAAATAGCGGCAACTTGTAACAATCTCGCTTGTATTTACAATGAAACCGAAAATTATGACCAATCGCTTGTTTACTCTTCAAAAGGACTAAAATATGTAGAAAAAACGAAAGAATATGGCGTTATTGCTGACCTTTATGGAACCAAAGCAAATTCACATTATCAAAAATATGAAGACAATATTGCCATCATTAATTTCGAAAAAGCAATCTATTTTGATTCTATCACAGACAATTTACAGTCACTCGGTTTTAGATATAGAAACCTAGGAGCTGTTTACATCGAACTGGGACCTAAGGAAAAAGGGTTTGAATACTTAAAAAAATCACTCCTTATTTACAAACAATTTGGAGATACAAGCAGGTATTTCTCCAATTTAGTCGCTTTATCAGAATCTTATAGTAAAGCTAATCAATTAGACTCTGCAAAACTTTACATTGAGAAAGCAACACCTTTGTTACCGAAATTTAAAAATGACTTTTCTCGTCTGGATGATTATTATTACGCACATTACGAAATCTATGAAAGAAAAGGAGATTATTTGAATGCCCTAAAAAACTACAAAAAACACGATGCGATGAATGACAGCATTGTGGGAATAGAATCTAATGAAGAATTGCATGAAATGCAGGTTAAATACGAAACTGTCAAAAAAGACAACCAAATTAAAACACAAAACATTAAAATTGAACAAGATAAAAAAAATCAAATCTTACTTTTCTTACTCATTATACTTTTGGTTATCCTCTTCACAGCAATATTTATTTTTATTAGAAAAACACATAAAACAAATCTCAAATTACAAGATGCAATAAAGAACAAGTTACTCATCGAAAAAACCTTTGAAGCGCAAGAAAATGAACGCACACGAATTGCCAAAGAATTACATGACGGAATTGTGCAAGATTTGACCGTTTTAAAAATGAATTTATCAAGTAATGACAACAAAGAAGTACTAGAACCAAAACTTTCCAAAATCACCAAAGAACTGCGCGAACTTTCTTACCAAATGATGCCTATTGCGTTGAAAGAATTGGGTTTAATTCCCGCATTGGAGGATTTGTTTGATCGAAGTTTCACCCAAAAAGGAATCGCATTCAACTTTGAAGCCTTTCTTATTGAAGAAAGACTCGATGAAAAAGTTGAAGTCAATATTTACAGAATTTGCCAAGAATTGATTAACAACACTTTAAAACATGCAAATGCGACAGAAATCAATATTGTGCTGCGCAAAAAAGACGACATTTTGACTTTAATATTTGAAGACAATGGACAAGGTTTTGATGTTTTAAATGTCAAAAACGGCATAGGATTAACGAGTTTAAAAAGTCGTTTGGACGCCATCGAAGGTCAAATTGAATTTGATTCTACCATAAATAAAGGAACAACTGCATTTATAAAAATTAAAATCGCATGAGTAAAATTTTGTTTTATTTGGTGATTTTTATCTTTGTTCAATCAAATTTATTTGCTCAAAAAAACAGCATATTTTGGCAAAAAATCAAAAACCAAAAACCAACTAAAGAACTAATTAATAAAATCGAAAATTATAAGCAAAAAACAAAATCTTGGGATCAAAATGATCAACTTAAATATCACCAATTTCTTACGGAAATAAACTTTGAATTATCCAATTTTGAAATTTCAAGAATTCAAGCAGACCATGGAATAAGTTTATCACGCCAACTCAAAAATGATAGTTTAGAAGCTACATTTTTAAGATATAAAGGCAAAGATTTTTACTTTTTAGCAAACAAAAACAAAGCAATAAAATGCTTTAATACGGGATTAAAAATTGCAGAAAAAAACAAGTTTCTACAGTTAAAAGCTGATTTGCTAACCAGTTTATCCATCGTTTTAATTGATGAAGTAAAAATTACGCAAGCTGAAACATTTTTACAAACAGCAGAAGATATTCATAAGCAAACCTCAGATTCTTTATACGAAGGATTTTTACAAACCCGATACCTATTGATTGCCTGCAATCGATACACTAAAAAAGTAAAAAATGTAATTCCTCTTTGCGAAAAACTCTTAGATGATTTGCGAAAAACAAAAGAAATCAAACTTTTGGCAGGTCATTTATTTTTCTTTAGTTATTGTCTTGCTGAAGATGGTGAAAATGAAAAAGCAATAGCGCTTTTAGATGAGGCTATTAAATTAACAAAAAACATAGAAGACATTGATATTAGAAGACAAGCCTTGAATGAAAAAGCGACTGTTTTGAGTAAAATTGGCCAATTCAAAGGTGCCTACTTTGCCTCAAAGGAATCATTAGAATTATACAGTAAAATGCTTAAACGTGATGTAGCAAAAGCCGCTTCAGACGCAGAAGTTAAGTATCAAACGAAACAAAAAGAAGAAGAAATTAAGGACCAAAAATTAGTCATTGATAAAAAAAGAAATGAAAATCTATTTTTGATCATTTTGTCTTCCCTTTCCATTTTAATTTTTGTTATCATTTTCGTTTTCTTAAGAAAGAACCATCAACTCAAAACCAGTATGTTGATTAGAAAACAAAAAGAAGAATCTCTCAATAAAATCATTGAAGGCCAAGAGAATGAAAGAACAAGAATCGCAAAAGAATTGCACGACGGAATTGTACAAGATTTAACCATTCTAAAGATGAATTTGGCAAATAATAATTACAGAGAAGAAATAGAACCTAAACTTTCTAAAATTACCAAAGAACTGAGGGAAATTTCCTACCAAATGATGCCAATTGCACTCAAAGAATTGGGTTTAATTCCCGCTTTGGAGGATTTGTTTGATCGAAGTTTCACCCAAAAAGGAATCGCATTCAACTTTGAAGCCTTTCTTATTGAAGAAAGACTCGATGAAAAAATTGAAGTCAACATTTACAGAATTTGTCAAGAGTTGATTAATAACACTTTGAAACATGCGAACGCAACAGAAATCAATATTATTTTGCGTCAAAAAGATAAATTAATTAGTTTGATTTTTGAAGATAATGGACTAGGTTTTGATCCTTTAACAGTAAAACAAGGAATAGGACTAACAAGTTTGAGGGATCGACTGGAAGCCATTCATGGAAAAATAGAATTTGATTCAACCTTAAATAGAGGAACTACCGCATTTGTTAAAATCGTAGTGTAACAACTATTTTAAAAGAGCAATGACTCTTGCCGATTCAATTTGTTCAATAGAATTCATAGAAGGCTTAATTTTAGAACCCATCTTGTTCTCATCATTTACAATGATTTGAACATTTTCACCTACTGCTTTCCATCTTCCCGGATGAATTGGCCTTTTGGGAGAATACAATCCAATCGTTTGCAAACCTAAAACTCCAGCCAAATGCAAAGGTCCAGTACTACAAGCAACCAGAGCATCACACTTGGAAATCAAATTAATAAGTTGATCTAAGGTTAATTTTCCCGTAGTATCAATGCAGTTTTCATGTTGAGGAATAAATGTTCTAATGTAAATTCCATCTTTTTCAGTTCCTGTAAATATTACACTAAAACCTCTTTCCAACAAATCATTGGCAACAATTGCATACTTTTCAATTGGCCACTCCATGGCACTTCCTTGAGACTTGGTATGAAAAATTACTTTTTTAGTCGGTTTAGCCAATTCATTTACAATGTTTTCAGGTAAAGAAACGTCTTTTGATTTAAAGTTTTTCATCCAAGTAGAAATTTCTTCTAGACTTGGTAATTCTTCTATCCCAAATGGTTTTAGCAACTCAAAATTTAGTTGAGATTCGTGAAAATCAGAATTTTTTCTTGAGAAACCTAATTTAATATTACAGGTCAAAAGATGAAATGCTCGATGCGATGTTCCAACCCTTGTTTCAATCTTTGCTTTTTTAACCAAAGAAGCAATCTCCCTTTTTGGAAAAACATGAATACAAACATCTATATTTTTTGATTTCAAAAATTCAACCTTGTTGTTTTCAGGCATTTTTTCCATTTCTGCCCATTCTATGATTTCATCTATTTGCGGCAAACATTCAATTACTGGTTTTGTGTAGGTGTTTCCTAAAAAAATAATCTTGGCCGTTGGATAGGTTTTTTTAATCCAAACACACATTGGTAAGGTTAATACAACATCTCCGATGCTGTCAGTACGGCTAATTAAAAGCGTTTTATTTGATAAACTAATCATATTTAATGGTAGTAAAAAGTATCCTATTTTTCTATGCTAATGCCTTTTGTGTAAATTAAATTTCTCAATTTACGATATTTCAAAAAAGTAGCAAAGGCTGAAATTCTACAAATCGTAAATCCTGATTTTCCATCTAAAAAACCAAGTTTAAAGAAATAATCTCTAAAAAATTTAACCAATGGACTCATTATTAAAACAATAAAAGGAGCTTTTTTTCCAATTTTATATTGTGATTGAGCTAAAATTGTGGTAAAATAATTCACTTGCTTGTAATGATCCTCTAAGGTGTAATAACTGTAATGTAAAATATCACCCTTTAACTGTTTGATTATACTATTTTCTTGCATTTCGTATTTATCATGTGGATTTGTTCCGCCCCATTTACCTTTTGTTGAATCCCACAATCTTAATTTAGTATCTGGGTACCAACCACAATGCTTTATCCATTTTCCACAATAATTTGTCAATCGATTCATTTGATAACCATCGGCATCCCAATTTTGTTTGATTTTCAAGATTTCTTGAATCAATTTTTCATCCAAAGCTTCATCGGCATCTAAAGACAATATGTGCGGATACTTTGCTTGAGAAATTGCCCAATTTTTTTGTTCAATATGCCCTTCAAAGGCATGGGAAAGAAACTTTACATTATACGATTCACAAATTGTTTTAGTTTGATCGGTGGAAAAAGAATCAACAACTACAATTTCATCAGCGACCAATTGAACTGAATCCAAACACCTACGGATGTTTCGTTCTTCATTGAAAGTGATAATTACAATTGAAACAGGTGTTAACATTAACTTAATATAAAGGGCTACAAATTTAGCAGAAAAAAGATAAAAAGGGATAAATAAAACCTTCAAAATTTGCAGAAAAACAAGACAAATTAAAATTTTAATGTTCTAGAAAATAGACGCACGCTACCTTCCGAGAGAAAGAAAATTTAGTTCAATTAATGTTATTTAAATTAATTCTATCTTATTTCTCCTCCTGCATTAAATTTTTTCTCCGGAATCATAAAACTTAACTCCCCTTTTTCATTTTCAGCCATCAAAATCATTCCTTGAGATTCAACACCTCTTATTTTCCTTGGTTCTAAATTTAGCAAAACAGAAACAGTTTTTCCAATAATCTCTCCGGGAGCATAATGTTCTGCAATTCCTGACACGATTGTACGGATGTCAATTCCAGTATCTACAGTTAATTTCAACAATTTATCCGCCTTTGGCACCTTTTCTGCTTCCAAAATTGTACCTAAACGAATGTCTAATTTGGTGAAATCATCAAAACTTACATTTGGTTTTTGAGGCACTATTGGTTTTTCTTCAACCTCAGGATTTTGTTGACTTACTTTTAAAAACTCAATTTCAGCATCAACCAAACTGTCTTCGATTTTTGGAAATAGGATTTCAGGTGTTTTAACTAAATGTCCAGATTTTAAAATATTTGATTTTCCAGTTTCGCCCCAAGTCGGTAAATCCAAGTTTAAGAAGGTTCTCAATTTTTTTGCGGTTGATGGCAAAAATGGCTCTAATAATAGTGAAAGATTTGCAGTAATTTGCAAAGCAATGTGCATGATTGTTTCAACACGTTTTGGATCTACTTTCACCAATTTCCAAGGTTCATTTTCAGCCAAATACTTGTTTCCCAATCTTGCTAAATTCATCACTTCAGTTTGCGCATCACGCAATTTGTAAGCATAAATTAATTTTTCAATTTTTGCAGGAAACAGTTCTATTTCTGCCAAAACTTGTCTGTCAACATTTGTTAACTCGCCCAATTCAGGAACTTTCCCTTCATAATATTTTTGTGTCAACACCAATGCACGATTCACGAAATTTCCTAAAATATCCGCCAATTCACTGTTCACTCTTGTTTGAAATTCTTTCCAAGTAAATTCGCTGTCTTTGCTTTCTGGTGCAATCGCCGTCAATGTGTATTTCAACTCATCCATTTTTTCTGGATAACGTTCCAAATATTCGTGTAACCAAACAGCCCAGTTTCGGGAAGTTGAAAATTTATCACCTTCTAAATTCAAGAATTCATAGGCAGGAACATTGTCTGGTAAAATCAAATCTCCATGATCTTTCAGTAAAATCGGGAAAATTATGGCATGAAAAACAATGTTGTCTTTTCCAATAAAATGAACCAATTTAGTATCTCCTGTCCAGTAATCTTTCCAATCCTTGTTATTGTCAATGGCCCATTGTTTGGTTGCTGAAATATAACCAATTGGCGCATCCAACCAAACATACAACACCTTACCGTCAGCTCCTTCTAAAGGAACTTTAACGCCCCAATCCAAGTCTCTAGTCATGGCACGAGAATGCAATCCGCTGTCAATCCAGGAAAGTGATTGACCAATTACTTGATTTCTCCAAGCTTTCGGGTCGTGTTGTTGTTTTCCATCTAGAATTCCTTCTTTGATCCATGGTCTGAGCCACGATTCATGTCTATCCATTGGCAAAAACCAGTGAGAAGTTGATTTCAAAACAGGCGCTTTTCCACTCAATGTAGATTTTGGATTAATCAATTCAGTTGGACTCAAATCTGTGCCACATTTTTCACACTGATCACCGTATGCATTTGGATTTTGACATTTAGGGCATTCTCCTGTAATGTATCTATCTGCTAAAAACTGTTGAAATTCTTCATCAAAATATTGTTCCGTTGTTTCTTCAACAAATTTATTTTTTTGATTCAATTTCAAGAAAAAATCTTGCGCAGTTTGGTGATGTAATTCAGAGGAAGTACGGTGAAAAATATCAAAAGAAATATCAAACTTTTTGAAAGAATCACCAATGATTTTATTGTATTTATCTACAATTTCTTGAGGTGTAATTCCTTCTTTTTTAGCGCGCAAGGTGATTGCGGCTCCATGTTCATCACTTCCACAAATGAATGCTACATCATGACCGTTCATTCTCAAAAAACGCACAAAAATATCCGCTGGAAGGTAAACTCCAGCAACGTGACCTAGGTGTAAAGGGCCGTTTGCATAAGGCAACGCGGCTGTTACAGTATATCTTGATTTTGTCATTTTTTGAATTTCGAATAAAGCACAAAGATAATGAAAACCAAAAGCATTAAAAAGAGAGAAATGTTATAAAACAAAAAAGACCACTCCTTTTCGGGAATGATCTTTCGTTGATTTGTATTTTGTTGCTATGAAATACCGATTTAGAAATTATAGGTTAAACCAAAAGTAAGTGGATAAACCTCATCTGTTTTTTTAGTGTCAAACAATGGAAGCAAACTGTAATTGGCAAAAACACCCCAATCGCTGTATCCCATTCGCACCGTGCCGTCTAATTTAAAAGCATTCAAACCATAAGCACCTTTTATTTTTTCTTTGGCATCAACTCCCGCTTGATCTAATTTTCTTTTCACACTTGATCCAATTCTGATTCCACCAATAACACCTGCAGCAAAGTAAAAAGATTTGTCTTCATTTGCATTTGTGTTAAATTCAAGCAATAAGGGAACTTGAATATATGTTGCTCTCAATTTGTTTTTGGAATATTTATTAATAGTATCCGCATATACCCAAATTGAATCTGCATTTTCATTCAAAATGTAATTGTTTTTCAAGCCAATTTGATTAAAATTAAATCCAAGCCCAGTAGTAATTCCGATGTATTCTCTGTAAATGTTGAACCTGTGATCAAACAAATTTAAGTTCCAATAAAAAGATTTTCCAGGATCATTTTCCCATTGAGGACTATTTGGAAAATCAGATTTAAAATTGCCATTGGTCAACATATTTACACCAAAATCAACGCCCGCCCAATGTCCATCGTGAGAGGCCTTGTGGTCATTCTCTTCCCCGTCTTCAACGTCAATTGTATCTGTTGGTTCAGTTTCACCATCCACAACTACAGTACCTTTAGGTGTTTTAATAATTAATACTTGTGTTTCACCCATGTTGATACGAGTTGTATCTGGCACATTTTCTTTTTCCGCTTCTTGCGCTTGAACAGACATTAATCCCATTATTGCCAGTCCTGTGATAAGTAGTTTTTTCATTTTTATATTTTTTAATATTTTAAGAATCTATTTGAAAACCGGTTTTTCTTTTCTAATCTAATTTCTCGTTAGACTTAGAGAACTAACAAAAGTTACAGCAATCTTATTTTTTTTTAATCTATATTCATAAACAACTGTAAATCAAATGACACTTAGTTTAAAATCTGTTCAAAAAAATTTTCTTTCAAATTGGAACCTCATATTTTAACTCAAATTTTACCAGAAACATTTTGGTCTATTTTTGTGTTTTTAAGGAATATTGGCTAAATTGAGCACCTCTAAAGACTATGAAAATGAAAAAAAGCTTTAAAACTATTGCTATTGTCTTTGCTTTGTCATGTATTTCATTGACAAATGCACAAGTAAAATCAACTCCCAATTACTGGACAAAAACAGGAGATCCAATTATTCCAGCTATGGGTTCGAGAATTATTCAACCAAATGTTTATTTGAATTTTCAACTAAACATTGAAGAAATTAAAACCAAAATTCAAAATGCTGGTTTAAAATCAAATCCAAGTTCACCTGTGATTTTGATTGATTTGCCTCATCCTGATGGGAAATTTTATGAATATCAAGTATTTTTAAATACAACAATGCATCCTGGTTTACAGGCTAAATTTCCTGAAATCAGATCTTATGATGCAATTGCAACAAACCAATCTGGAAACGTTGTAAAATTAGATGTAACACCACAAGGTTTTCACTCGATGATTTTATCTCCAACTGAATCAACCATTTTTATTGACCCTTTTTCATTTGGTGGCGGTGACATTGAAAACTACATTGTATATTATAAAAAAGACTTCAAAACTGATAAAGTTTTTAATTGTTCTTTCGTTTCAGAAGAAAATTCATCAGATGTTGGTCAAGAAGATATTACACCAAAAGCATTTGGAACTTGTGAATTGAGAACTTACAGATTGGCACTTTCTGCATCGGCAGAATATACTACTTTTCAAGGAGGAACTGTTGCATTGGCGCAAGCGGCGCAGGTAACAACAATGAATCGAGTAAATGGTGTTTATGAACGAGACATGGCCATCACCATGGTCATTATTCCAAACAATGATTTATTGATTTATACCAATTCTGCAACAGATCCTTTTACTAATGGAACACCCAATTCAATGATTACACAAAATCAAACTGCGGTTAACAATGCGATTGGAAGTTCAAACTATGATATAGGACATGTTTTCGGAACAAATAGTGGAGGTTTAGCTGGATTGGGAGTAGTTTGTGGTTCTCAAAAAGCGCGAGGTGTTACTGGCAGTGGAGCACCAGTTGGTGATGCTTTCGACATTGATTATGTGGCACACGAAATGGGACATCAATTTTCAGGAAATCACTCATTCAACAATTCTTGTAACGGAAATAGAAATAATAATACCGCTGTGGAACCTGGAAGTGGAACAACAATTATGGCCTATGCAGGTATCTGTGCACCGAATGTTCAATCAAATAGTGACGACCATTTTCATGGAAGGAGTTTGCAAGAAATTGGAGCCTTCATTACAGGTTCTTCTCACACTTGCCCTGTAAAAACACCCTTAACAAACACAGCTCCAACAATTTCATCTACCGTTGGTACAGTAAATATTCCAGCAAATACTCCATTCGCATTAACTGCAATTGCCAGTGATGACGATGGAAATACTTTAACTTACTGCTGGGAACAAATCAACAATCAAATTTCTACACAGGCGCCTGTAGCGACAGCAACTGGAGGACCTAATTTTAGATCTATTACTCCTTCCACGAGCCCAACACGCTACTTTCCAACAATTGCAAGTCAGCTGGCAAACGGACCTTTTACATGGGAGGTTATTCCATCTGTTTCAAGGACAATGAATTTTAGAGTAACAGTGAGAGACAATGCAGTTGGTGGAGGTTGCAACGACCACGAAGATGTTACGGTTACAACAACTTCAACTGCTGGACCATTTTTAGTAAATTATCCAAGTACGGTAGGTATTTCTTGGGCAGTTGGAGACACAAAAACAGTAACTTGGAGTGTGGCAAATACTGATATTGCTCCTGTTGCTTGTGCAAATGTAAACATTATGCTATCGATTGATGGTGGTGTGACATTTACTACTGTACTTTCAAACACTCCAAATGATGGCTCCCAAGATATTATTGTTCCCAACTCCCCTTCTACAACAGCCATCATCATGGTTA
>JBFYPS010000137.1:0-6717 GCA_041303135.1 Crocinitomicaceae bacterium
GAAATGCTTGATTATATTGTTTCTTTCATTGGTGTATTTGTTTTCACAGGATTAACTGCTTTCTGGATGCAAAAATTAAAAAATGCGTCGCAAGATTCAATGCTGGATGGTGTTGAAAGAAAGAAAATGGCTTTGGTGGGTGGAATGACCTTGTATATTTTATTCGTTAATTTATTTCTTACTTTACTTCGTTTTACAGGAGGAAGTAGAGATTAAAACCAAATTTTAAAAAATACTGAAAGCTTATTGGTTATTCTGAGGAAGCTTTTTCATTTTGGGGTAAATATTTTTTAGAAAAATATTGTTGATAACTAGAATTAAAACAAATTTTAGTTATCTTTGCCCCTCGTTTAATTGAAATAAATTTAAAAAAAGCTATATGTACGCAATTGTAGAGATAGCAGGGCAGCAGTTTAAAGTGCAAAAAGACCAAAAGGTTTTTGTTCATAGATTGAATGCTGAAGCAGGTCAAAAATTAGATTTTGACAGAGTGCTTTTAGTTGACAATGATGGAGCAATTACATTAGGCGCCCCGGCTATAGAAGGAGCATCAGTTACCGCTGAGGTAATCGATCATGTGAAAGGTGATAAAGTAATCGTTTTTAGAAAGAAAAGAAGAAAAGGTTACAGAAAGAAAAACGGTCACCGTCAATCGTTTACAGCGATTAAAATCACAGGAATTTCTGCGAAATAATAGAATTTAAATAACTTATTCTTTGTAAAGCAAAGAATATAAAAATATACAAAATGGCACATAAGAAAGGAGCGGGTAGTTCAAGAAATGGTCGTGAGTCTGAAAGCAAACGTTTAGGCGTTAAAATTTTTGGTGGTCAAATTGCTATCGCGGGGAACATTATTGTTCGTCAACGTGGTACTGCGCATCACCCAGGAGCAAATGTTGGTATTGGAAAAGATCACACATTGTACTCTTTGACTGATGGTTTGGTTGAATTCCGTAAGAAAAAAGACAATCGTTCGTATGTATCGGTAGTTCCATTTGAAACTACTGAGGCTTAGTCGAACTCAAAAATAATTTTGAAGCGGGTCCCGGTAAACATCGGAATCCGCTTTTTTTTTTGATTGAAATTCTATGCTGAAATAAGATTTCAATTGAGATACAATTCGTAAATTTACACCCATTAAAAATACCAATTATGTTAGAAATCCAACGTATTCGTTCAGAGAAAGACGCGATCATTGAAGGTTTGAAAAAGAGAAACTTAGATGTTACTCCAATTTTAGATTCTATTTTAAGTTTCGATCAATCATGGAGAGAATCCAAAGCTGAATTAGAAGCAGTTTCTGCCGAGTTGAACAAAATTTCAAAAGCAGTTGGTGAATATTTTCAGCAAGGGAAACAAGCTGAAGCAAATGCAGCGAAAGCACAAACAGTTGAATTGAAAGAAAAAGAAGCTGATTTGAAAGAGAAAGTAAGCGGATTGGAACAAGAAATTCAACAATTGATGTATCAGTTGCCAAACGTTCCGAATGAATTGGTGAAAGCTGGTAAAAGCGAAGCAGACAATGAAATCATTGAGGAAGTTGGAAGTAAACATATTTTTGAAGGTGAAGCTTTGCCACATTGGGAAATCACCAAAAAATACGATTTAATTGATTTCGAATTAGGCGTTAAAATTACAGGTGCAGGTTTTCCAGTTTACAAAGGAAAAGGCGCTAAATTACAACGTGCTTTGATTACATTTTTCCTAGACGAAGCTGAAAAAGCGGGTTATGAAGAATTTATTCCGCCATTGGTTGTAAATGAAGCAAGTGGAATTGGAACAGGTCAATTGCCTGACAAAGAAGGTCAAATGTATTATGTGAATCTAGATGATTTGTACATGATTCCAACGGCTGAAGTGCCTTTGACGAATATTTACAGAGACGTTTTGTTGCCTTCTGAAGATTTTTCTATTAAAATGACTGGGTTCACGCCTTGTTTCAGAAGAGAAGCAGGTTCTTACGGTAAAGATGTTCGCGGATTGAATCGTTTGCATCAATTTGACAAGGTGGAAATCGTGCGTATTGAACATCCAGATAATTCAGCGAAAGCGTTGGAAGAAATGGTTGAACACGTGAGAGGATTGTTGCGCAAATTGGGATTACATTACCGAATTTTGCGTCTTTGTGGCGGTGACACTGGTTTTGCTTCTGCGATGACATATGATTTTGAAGTATTCTCTGCAGCACAAGAAAAATGGTTGGAAGTAAGTTCAGTTTCAAGATTCGATACTTTCCAAGCAAATAGATTGAAGTTGCGTTACAAAGCTGCTGATAAGAAAACCTACTTGGCGCACACATTAAACGGATCAGCATTGGCTTTGCCTAGAATAGTGGCTGCATTGTTGGAAAATAATCAAACTGCAGATGGAACGATTTTAATTCCAGAAGTTTTACATAAATATTTAAACTTCACGACTATTTCATAAGTTAGTGAAATTCAATATTCAAAGTGCCATTTTTCGAAGTGGCACTTTTTTATTTCTATACATCCTAGAATTAAGAAGGTTTTATTTTACAAGAAAACAGAAAAATCTAGCATATTTTTAGGCTGTTTTTAGCTTAATTTATATCTTTGAAAAAAATAAGCATTATGTCTGATAAATTTTTTGACGAGTCAACTGCAGCAGTTGGTTTTTTATATACAATCGCAGTAATTGCAATTTTGGCCGCAGTTTTAATCTGGGGTTAAGAAAATTCTACGTTGTAAATAGAACTTAATAATTTTTGTTAAGCTTTTACTTACTTCGATATTTTTTTCTATTTTTAGGAAATAACATCGTTTTTTGAGCGAATAAACTATTTCTATGCCTTTTAATTCGATTTTTGGTTGGGTAATAAAAAAAAGGATTCATCAAATAGATTTATTCCGTAAATACCCATTAGAAGTTCAAAACGAATTATTTACGACGCTTATACAAACCGCAAAAGATACTGAGTTTGGAATAAAGTACAATTTCAGTTCAATCAAAAATCTTTCAGAATTTCAATCGAAAGTTCCTCTTCAAGATTATGAAGATGTCAAAGTTTATGTAGATCGATTGATTCAGGGTGAAACCAATTTACTCTGGCCAGGAGAAACTAAATGGTTTGCAAAATCTTCTGGAACAACATCTGATCGCAGTAAGTTTATTCCCGTTACGAAAGAATCACTTGAAGATTGTCACTACAAAGGTGGTAAGGATTTACTTGCTTTGTATTACAATAATTTTCCCAGGGCAAACGTATATAGCGGAAAGCACTTGGTTGTTGGTGGCAGCACGCAAATGAATGAAGCAGGTTCTGATTCTTATTTTGGAGATTTATCTGCGATCATTCTTAAAAATCTACCTTGGTGGGCTGAAATTAAGCGTACACCTTCTAAAGAAATCGCCTTGATGAGTGATTGGGAATCAAAGATTGAATTGATGGCGCGACAAACAATGAATGAAGATGTTTGTATTTTAACTGGCGTTCCAAGTTGGACTTTGGTTTTGGCGCATAGAATATTAGAAATTACAGGAAAGAAAAATTTAAAAGAAGTTTGGCCAAATCTTGAAATGTTTATGCACGGCGGAGTGAATTTTGAGCCCTATCGTGCTGAATTTAAAAAGATTATTCCTGACGAAGGAATGAACTATGTGGAGTCCTACAATGCTTCAGAAGGAATATTTGGAATTCAAGATTTGAAATCTTCCAACGAACTTTTGCTCATGTTGGATTATGGTATTTTCTATGAGTTTATTCCCATGGAAAGTTTTGAAGAAACCAACAGTCAAGTGGTTCTGAATTTGTCTCAAGTTGAATTGAATAAAAACTACGCGCTGGTTATCTCAACGAATGGTGGTTTATGGAGATACATTGTTGGCGACACCATTCGATTTACTTCATTGTTACCTTTTCGTTTTACGATTACAGGAAGAACAAAAAGTTTTATCAATGCTTTTGGAGAAGAATTAATCGTAGAAAATGCTGAACGTGCAATTGCTATTGCATGCGCTGAAACAAATGCACAAATCAAAGATTACACTGCCGCGCCGGTTTATATGCGATTTTTAGAAGATGCCAACAAAGGTCAACATGAATGGTTAATTGAATTTATTTCATTGCCCAATAATATGGAATTATTTCAGCAAAAATTGGATGAAAATTTAAGATTATTGAATTCTGATTATGATGCTAAACGCTCCAAAGACATTGCTTTGTTGGGACCTAAAATTGTGGTTGCAAAAACTGGAACTTTTGATGCTTGGTTGAAGTCAAAAAATAAGTTGGGTGGACAACACAAAGTGCCTCGTTTATCCAACAATCGTGAGATTATGGAAGAATTGGCTTCATTTATGCAATTGCAATCAAATATTTAAATTTAGCGAATGAAACGTTTGTTTTTTTTCATGTTCTTTGCTTCGTTTTGCAGTTTTTCGCAAGATACAATTCAATGGAATTTTGAATGGAAAACAGACAGCTTGTCCAATCCAATTTGGAATGTTGATCCTTTTGGAAATTTGATTGTCAGTGAAAAAGACAAATTGAAAAAATTTGATTCATTGGGAATGCAAAAGTTTGTTCAAAGCAATAAATATTTTGGTGTAATTTCTAGTATTGATCCTTCAAATCCAATGAAGACAATGGTTTTTTCTGAGCAACAGCAATTGGTCGGTTATGTGGACAATACTTTGAGTAAACAACAAGAAAACATTGAACTTTCAGCCTTTGATTTGTCTTACGTCACGATGGTTTCCACTTCTGGACAGCCAGATAAATTTTGGGTTTATGACCAAGACAATTCTGTGATTGTATTGATTTCCAAAAATGTTCAGCAACGTCAACGCATTGAAAATATCAGTGGATTATTGGGTTGCAAGGACATCGTTCAACTTTTTGAGACGGAAAATTATTTGTATTTAATTGACAAACAAAGAGGAATTTATCAATTTGATATTTATGGATCATTGGTTTTCCATTGGGAAAATGTGGGCATACTTTGGGCTGAAGTGGAAGGTAAATTTGCTTATTTATTGAAGAAAGATAATCTGCAAGTATTAAATCTTTCGAATCAAGAAATTGTCAATTTTCCTCTACCAAATGGTGATTTTACAAGGATAAAAAAGGTACAGAATCACTTTTATTTTGGCACTTTATCAAACATTCAAAGATATTCGATAGAATTCTTGCATTAATTAATTGCTGTTATTCGCAATATTTGTAACTTAGGCACTCTAAAATTAATCAAAGATGCATATCGCAGTAGCAGGAAATATCGGAGCAGGAAAAACAACATTGACTAAGTTGTTGGCTAAACATTACGGATGGGAAACTCATTTTGAAGATGTTGAACAAAATCCCTACTTGAATGATTTCTACGAAGACATGCAACGTTGGTCATTTAATCTACAGATTTATTATCTAAATAGTCGTTTTACGCAGATTCAAGAAATCAGAGAAACGGATAAAATGGTTATTCAGGATAGAACAATTTATGAAGATGCTTTCATTTTTGCGCCGAATTTACATTCTATGGGATTGATGACTACGCGTGATTTTGAAAACTATTTTTCACTTTTCAATTTGATTGAATCTTTTGTTTCTGCGCCTGATTTGTTGATTTATTTGAGAGCAAGCGTACCAACTTTGGTGCACCAAATTCAACTTCGTGGCCGTGATTATGAAGAAAGTATCCGTTTGGATTATTTGAAACGCTTAAATGAGCGCTATGAAGCTTGGATTTCAACTTACGATAAAGGGAAATTGTTAATTATTGACATCGACAACAACCGTTTTCCAGAAAGTCAAGAAGATTTAGGGAAAATCATCAATTCGATTGATGCTGAGATTAATGGATTGTTCTGAAAACAGATAATTTATTGATTTTACAATTTTATTTTTGAGCTTTCTTCTGGTTAAAGACAAATTTTATAGCCAGAGTGGATTCTAAGTCCTTGTGTACATTCTCTCGGAAATTATTTCAAAGAAAAATTCTTGTATTAATAGCTGACCGGCCTCAGCAATAAAAGCGTTAAAAAAAATTGAATAGTTTGACGTTCAAACAAAAGTACTGTCTGAGCAAAGTTGATTTTTAAGATTCAAATAATTTTTTTGCGAGTTTACTTTTGTTTAGTCAAACTTTGAAATTTTTTAGCTTTGATTGCGTAGCCTTGACTTTTTGGTTCTTTTGCGTCAAGGCAAAAGAACGAAGAATCAAAACGCTTTCCAACCTTGCGCTTGTAGCGGAATAATTGCTCCATTCTTGTCCACCAAATTGACTCCACTGTTTTTGTCCGTAATGTGACCAATCACCGTCATGTGCGGATTTCCTTTGATTTTATCGTAATCTGCCAGAGAAACGGTGAAAAGCAATTCATAATCTTCACCACCATTCAAGGCGCAAGTTACTGGATCAATGTTAAAATCAATCGCAGCCATTGAAGTTTTTGCATCGATTGGAATTTTGTCATCGTAAATCGTGCAACCCAAATCGCTGGCTTTACATAAATGGAAAATCTCAGAAGCCAATCCGTCTGAAATGTCAATCATTGAAGTTGGTTTTACGTCCAAATCTTTCAAAAATTTGATCACATCTTGTCTTGCTTCAGGTTTCAATTGTCTTTCCAACAAGTAATCATTGCCATCTAAATCTGGTTGCATGTTTGGATTTGCTTTGAAAACTTCTTTTTCGCGCTCCAACAATTGCAATCCCATGTACGCACCTCCCAAATCTCCGCTCACGACCAACAAATC
>JBFYPS010000138.1:0-5028 GCA_041303135.1 Crocinitomicaceae bacterium
ATCAATATGTCATACGCATGAAAATGCCAAGAAATATTGATGTTCGATTTGAAGACATTATTAGAGGTTGGGTTGTTGTGAACACCAATAATTTGGATGACAAAGTTTTATTCAAAAGCGATGGAATGCCAACATATCATTTAGCAAACATTGTGGATGATCATTTGATGGAAATCAGCCATGTCATTAGGGGAGAAGAATGGTTGCCTTCAGCTCCTTTGCATGTTTTGCTTTATGATGCTTTTGGTTGGGAATGTCCAAAATTTGCGCATTTACCATTGTTGTTAAGACCTGATGGAAACGGAAAACTTTCCAAAAGAGATGGTGATAGATTAGGTTTTCCTGTTTTCCCAACAGACTGGCTTTCTGCAGATGGTGAAAAATACACTGGATATAGAGAAACAGGATATTTTCCAGAAGCATTTGTAAATATGTTGGCATTTCTTGGATGGAACCCTGGAACGACCCAAGAATTGTTTACCATTGAAGAACTAGCTGAAATTTTTACTTTGGAAAGAGTAGGTAAAGCTGGAGCTAAATTTGACGCTGATAAAACAAAATGGTTTCAACAACAATATTTAAGAAATACATCCAATGAAACTCTTGGAGAGTTATTATCGCAAAAATTAAACAATAAATACGATAAAGATGCTTTAGTTGATATTGCAAGGTTGATGAAAGAACGAGCAACCTTTGTTGATGACATTTTAACAGAAGGAGATTATTTATTACATAGACCTGAAAATTTTGACGAACAAACTGTTTCTAAAAAATGGAAAGCGGATTCTGCAATATTAATGTCCGACTGGAACGATCGTTTAAAATCATTGACTGACTTTTATCCAAGTACAATTGAAATAGCATTTAAATCCTTTTTAGAAGCAAAACAATTGGGTATTGGTGCTGTATTGCCTTTGTTCAGATTATTAATCACAGGAGCAGGAATGGGACCAAGTATGTTTGAAATTGCATCATTTATCGGTCAAGAAGAATGCGTTGAAAGAATGTATGAAGGATTGGAAAAAATGAAATCACACTCCTAAAATGAAACACATAATCGAAGTCAACGGAATCAAAATTTATGCTTTTCATGGATGTTTACCAGAGGAAGGTAAAATCGGTGGAAATTATTTGGTTGATGTTTGGATGGAAACAAATTTTCAACTAGCCGCGGAAACAGACACATTAGAAAATACCATTGATTATGTAATTGTAAATAAAATTGTGGCTGAAGAAATGGCTATACGTTCTAAATTGATTGAGCATGTTGGCTACCGAATTATTGAAAAATTAAAATCTACATTGCAAAACTTACATCAGATCAAAGTGAAAATCACCAAGATTTGTCCACCAATCAATGGTGATGTTGAAAATGTCGCAATAATTATAGAGGAAAGCATTAAAAAGGTTTGATTCAAAATAAATTTTGCTAATTTTGCAATCCGTTCTGGTCTCGTGGCCGAGCGGTTAGGCAGCGGTCTGCAAAACCGTCTACAGCGGTTCGAATCCGCTCGAGACCTCAAAAACCCGTAAATGAATAAGTTACGGGTTTTTTTATGCGTATTAATTAAACAAAAAAAGAGGCTTCATGAGAAACCTCTTTAATTTAGAAATACAGGAGTAATTATCTCTAAAAAACTTATTTTATTGTCAAGCTTTTGAACATTTTAATGCTTTTTCCATTTAAATCAGAGGCAAAAATTACATAACCGTAATTACCTGATTCTACCATGTTTCCTGCTGCGTCTAAACCAAACCATTTAAAATCTTTGTCTGTAGATTGAAACACCAATTCATTTCGTTCATTGAAAATTCGAATCGTGAAATCTTTTAAATTTTCTGATTTAAGGAAGAAGTAGTCGTTCATCCCGTCTCCGTTTGGTGTAAACACATTGAAAAACTCTTCTATTTTGCCGTCTTCGTATGTTTTAGTTTCAACTGGATCAGGTGTAGCATCAGTATTACTTGCTGAAATACTCGGGTCTGCAACGACTGTCTTATCAATAACAACATGACTTTCATCAGCAGGAGGCGTAATTTGCTTGTTTAAAACATCTGTATTATACAATTGCTTTTCTCTCGAAATCCATTCGTCTAGATAACTATTAGACGGCGATTCAATTTGAGGAACAATTGGTAAACTTTGAGTCAAATTTGCTCCACCATTTGAATTATTTATCACCCCTAATTTTACCCCGTTTTTTGCTGTCTCTTTTGAAATTGCTTTGCCATCGTTTTGAGCAATGTGAACATTTTGTTGTTTTGTGTCTTCTTCAGGAGAAGAAGCAAACCAAACAGTAGTTCCAATCACCGCAACAGAAGATGCTATTCCAATCATCCATTTCAAGGAAGACGAAATACCTTTTGCAACCACAGTTGACGTGACTGTGCTTCCTAATTGAGATTGAATACCAGACCACAAATCGTTCCTCACAGGAACTTCATGGTTTGCTAGTTTCTCAGAAAACAAATCTTTTATGTAGTCTTTATCTTTCAATTTCTAATTTTTCTAATTGCATTCTTAAATGAGCCCTTGCTCTCGAATATTGTGATTTAGATGTGTTTTCACTCACACCTAATAAATCTGCTATTTCTTTGTGACTGTACCCTTCAATAGCAAAAAGGTTAAAGACAACTTTATAACCTTCTGGCAAAGCTTGAACCAACTTCATCAAGTCGTCTGCTTGTAACTGATCAGTCGCAGAATCTAAAGAAATCACTTTATATTCCACGTCTTCCAATTTAGCATCAGTCAAATGTTTTTTGTTTTTACGCAGCGCATCTAGAGAAGTGTTGACCATAATTCTACGAATCCAACCTTCCAAAGATCCTTCCATTTTAAAATCCGAAAGCTTACTGAAAATTTTCACAAAACCTTCTTGCAAAACATCTTCAGCTTCTGTCGTATCTTTTGCGTAGCGCAAACAAACAGTTAACATTTTTGGAGCAAATTTATCAAACAACAATCGCTGAGCTTTGGGATTACATTTAACACATTCTATAACCAAAGTGTTGTCATCCATAACGCTTGCTTGAGTGTTAGACATTATTTCTTTCTAAAAAGTTGCATTATATAAATAATTTAAAGAAAAAAAGTATTTTCGTCATCTGAATCAAAGTTAAAGATGTTTTTAAGATCAACCACTATTTTCTTTTTGAGTTTCCTTTTGAGTTTTTTTATAAGTTCAAATAATACACTTTTTGCTCAAAATAAAATTCAACAAGGGAAATGGAGTGGAACGCTTCAACTAAACAATGAAACTACCTTGCCTTTCAGAATTGAAGTTCAAAAACAAAAGAAACAAATGATTTTTTCCATCCATAATGCGGAAGAAAAAATTGTGCTCAATAACTTACTTTATGAAAATGATTCTGTAACAATAGACTTTCCAAATTTTCATTCTACGTTAAAATTCAAAATAGAAAACAAAAAATTGCTTGTAGGATATTGGAAAAATTACAACAAAGGAAATCAATACAAAATTCCTTTTAAAGCAATTTATGGCGAAACAGAAAAAATAACTTCTTTAAATAATTTCGATTTCAGCGGGAGATGGAAAACAACCTTTGACCCAAACACCAAAGATGAATCAATGGCCATTGGTGTTTTTAACTCAAAAGAAGAAAAGATAACCGGTACTTTTTTAACAGAAACAGGAGACTACCGCTTTTTAGAGGGAACCGTAAAAGGCAGGAATTTTACCCTTTCCTGTTTTGATGGATCTCACGCATTTCATTTTTCTGGGCTTCTTGACTCAACAGAAACGATTCAAGGTAAATTCTATTCTGGAAAACACTATTCGACTAATTGGATTGCCAATAATGATTCAACATTTCAACTGAGGAATCCTGATTCTTTGACTTATGTAGTAAAACAAGAACCTGTTGCATTCAAAATGAAAACACTTGATGGAACGGATTTTTACTTTCCTAATCCAACCTATGAAAATAAAGTTACCATCATTCAAATTATGGGAACATGGTGTCCAAATTGTATGGATGAAACCAACTTTTTTAAAGAATTATACGATAAATATCATTCACAAGGCCTGGAAATTATTGCTATTGGATACGAAACGCCCAATGATTTTGAAGGAAAAGCAAACAAAATAAAATTACTCAAAGAAAGACATCACTTAGATTTTCAATTTTTAGTTGGTGGTTCAGCTAGCAAAGGAATTGCTTCAGAACAATTTTCAATGCTCAATCAAATCATGGCTTTTCCAACGGCTATTGTAATTGGCAAAGATGGAGAAGTAAAAAGAGTGCATACTGGTTTCAATGGTCCTGGCACGGGAAAATTGTATGAAGATTATGTGAAAGAAATGGACTTATTTATCCAAGATTTATTGAAATAAATTAATTCAAAACAGGACGGTTTTTTGCATTTCCTAACATCCAAGTAGTATGAAAAACCATTTTAGAAATCTGTTCTATTTTTCTAAAATTAATCATCTCAATGTCGTCTGTTGTTTTGTGATAATCATAATGAAATCCACCGAAATAAAAAACACTTGGAATTCCATTTTTCGCAAAATTAAAGTGATCTGAGCGATAATACAGCCTTAAGGGCTCATTAACGTCATTGTATAAATAGTCAAAATTTAAATGTGTGTACTTTTTATTTGCCGATTCTTGCGTGTTATGCAAATCATCGCTCAACATATTTGAACCAATTACATAGACTGAAAAAGTGTCTTTTTCATTGGGTTTTGAAGCTCTCCCAATCATATCTATATTAATATCAGCAATTGTCTTTTCAAGGGGCAACCAAGAATTTGAAACATAATAGGAAGAACCCAACAATCCCATTTCTTCGCCAGTTAATGCAATAAATAAAATAGACCTTTTTGGGTTTTTTCCATCATTTTTTGCTTGCTGAAATGCTTGTGCAATTTCTAATAACGCGGTTGTTCCCGATCCATTATCGTCTGCACCATTAAATACTTTTCCTTTCTCTACACCCAAATGATCATAATGAGCACTAATCACAATCACTTCCTTTTTTAAAATAGAATCACTTCCTTC
>JBFYPS010000139.1:0-3483 GCA_041303135.1 Crocinitomicaceae bacterium
AAATTAAACAAATGAAAAAATTATTGACAGTTTCATTATTATTTTGCTCGCTATTTAGCATGGCTCAAATTCAAGTGGCAGTGAGCGGAAATATTTTCAATCTTAAATCAGACACTATCATTCTCGCACAATATACCCAACAAGGTTATGTTGATTACATTAAAGTGCCTGTTTCTAAAAAAGGAGATTTTAAATTGAGTGGAAAATTACCTGCCAAAGATTATTACGTACTAAGAATTTCGCCAACCGAACATTTAAACTTAATTCTAAAAGATGGCGCAGATATCAAAGTATATGGTGATGGAAAAAATATCAATTATTTCAATAACATTATCGGATCGGATGAATCTTCCCACATGAATTCTTTCATCAATGATTTGAGGGTTTTCAATAATAAAAAGGATTCTGCAAATGCTTATCTGCAAAAATTCCCAGATCAATTAGACGCAGTAAATCAATCATTTAGTCAAATTTATTACGAGTTTAACGCTGTTAGACAACGTTACATCGCTGAAAATCCAAATTCTCCTGCCTTGATTCCAACTTTGCAAACAATAGACATTCAAAAAGAATTCCCTATTTATGAATCGGTTGTCAATCAATTAATTGCTGGTTTTGATGGTTCGCCGACAATCGAACAAGTGAAAGCAAATTTTGCACAATTGAAGGCACAAAATCAAGCCAATGAATTTTTAGCTCCTGGAAAAGTCGCTCCAGATTTTAGTCAAGCAATGTCTGACGGAAAGATGTTGAAATTGTCTGATTTAAAAGGAAAAGTTGTTCTACTTGATTTTTGGGCATCTTGGTGCGGACCTTGTAGAAAAGAAAATCCAAATGTGGTGAATTTGTACAAAAAATACGAAAAAGACGGATTTACTGTGTTGAGCGTTTCTTTGGATCAAAAGAAAGAACCTTGGTTGGCTGCAATTGAAAAAGATGGATTGGTGTGGCCAAATCATGTAAGTGATCTTAAATTTTGGTCAAATGAAGCAGCACTTTTATACAAAGTAACCGGAATTCCTTTCACTGTTTTGATTGACAAAGAAGGAAAAATCATCAATACCAAATTGAGAGGTCCAGATTTAGAAAACACCTTGAAAAGCATTTTCGGTCATTAATCAATTCGATTTCCAACAAAATATATGACTGAAAATTCAGGAAAAAATATTTATTTCGCTTCAGATTTTCATTTGGGTGCACCGAATTATGAAAAAAGTTTGGAACGTGAGAAAGCCATTTGTGCTTGGCTCGATTCAATCAAACCAACTTGCGGGGAACTTTTTTTGGTAGGAGATATTTTTGATTTTTGGTTTGAATATAAAAATGCCATTCCCAAAGGATTTGTTAGATTACAAGGAAAAATAGCTGAATTTACAGACAGCGGAATTCCTGTTCACTTTTTTACAGGAAATCATGACATGTGGATTTTTGATTACATTCCGAAAGAATTGGGCGTTCAATTGTACAGAAAACCAATCGTTCGAACTTTTGGAAACAAGAAATTCTACATCGGACATGGTGATGGTTTAGGTCCAGGTGATTTTAAATACAAGTTATTAAAGAATTTCTTCGATAGCAAGATTTGCCAATGGCTTTTTGCCCGTTTTCATCCAAATTTTGGCATTGGATTGGCAAACTACTCCTCTCGAAGCAGCCGCGCTAAAACAGGAAAGATCGACGAGAAATACCTTGGAAAAGAAAAAGAATGGTTGGCGATTTATTGCGAAGAACAAAATAAAATTAATCCAGTAGATTTTTATCTTTTTGGGCACAGACATTTACCACTTTCCATTCCAATTGGTGAAAATGCTAATTATATGAACATTGGTGATTGGTTGAAATACAATACTTTCGCTGTTTTTGACGGCGAAAATTTGACCCTTAAAAGTTGGAACAACGGTTCACCAGAAAACTATATTTTCTAAATCATATTTCAAATTCACATGAAGTACAATCTTTCTGAAATTACAGATTTAATCAAAGACAGACGCACGATTTATCCTGAACAATTCAGCGATAGAAAAATACACAAAGAGCAAGTTGAACAAATCCTAAACAATGCGATTTGGGCGCCAACCCATGGAAATACACAACCTTGGCGATTCACAGTTTTCATGGAAGAAAGTCGCCAAGATTTGGCTGATATTTTAGGTAAATTGTATTTGCAAGAAACACCAGCGGACAAACAAAACGACATGAAATTGGCGAAAATGATTACACGTCCGATGAAATCTTCTGTAGCTATTGCCATCAACATGAAACGGGATGAAACAGGAAAAATCGCCGAAATTGAAGAAATTGAAGCAATCGCTTGTGCTGTTCAAAACATGCATTTAACTTGCACAGCATATGGAATTGGTGGATTTTGGGCTACTCCAAAAGTGATTTCAAGTCCAAAAATGAATGAATTTTTAAATTTAGGTGAAGCAGATAAATGCTTGGGGATTTTTTACATGGGTTATCCCGCTGAACAATGGCCAAAAGGTCAAAGAAGACCGATTGAATATTTAACTGAATGGAGGTAAATTTATAAAAGCGTCCTTTTATACCAAAAAAATTACGTTTGAGTCAATCGATTGATTTAATAGGAATCATTTCAAATATTTTCGGATTAAAATCGTTTTCTTTGTGATTATTATGAATAGCAATCACATTTTCAAAATATTGTTGACTTTTCTCATTGTGAGTCAAGTTGAGATGGGATTTGCGCAAAGTTCAGAGAAAAAAGAAAAAAAAGAGAAGTTTCCCTCTTATTTTGGTTTGCAATTTAAACCATTGATTGCAGGAAACTTTTTAGGTTCTTCTCAATTGAAATTAAACAACGAACAATTCTTTGCTGTTGTTAATCAGAAATTTGGATATTCATTTGGTGCCAATGTAAGAATTGGATTGACCAAACTTATTAGTTTAGAAACAGGAATCAACCAAGTACAAAGAAATTACAACATTGATTATTCAATTCCCGATTCAAACTTGTATGTACGCAATGACATCAGCTTTGTGAATTATGATATTCCCTTCAATGCTTTAATTTACATTCAATTAAGTAAAAAAATATTTATGAATGCATCTTTAGGCGGATCAATGGTTTACAACCCAACAGATGTTGCAACCAAATTATCTTTGCAAGGTGGAGATGTTTTTATCCAAGAAGGAAGACGATTTTCTAAATTGGGATTTGAAATGAATGCCAACTTTGGCGCTGAATATCGAACAGAAAAAAGTGGAATTTTTTACCTTGGGATTTCTGGAAGAATTCCAGTAAAACCAATCTATCAAATTGCAGCGGTGTATGAAAGACAATCTTATTCAAAAGTTGCTATTGGAAATTTGATAGGAACTTACGTTTCTTTTGACTTTCGATATTATTTGCCTAACATCAAAAACAAAGGAGTTCAATTTGTTCCTGGACCGATTGAACAATAATTCAACAATTTAATACCGTTTTCAAATCAGATTTCATGCAAAAATATATAGATGCTC
>JBFYPS010000140.1:0-4073 GCA_041303135.1 Crocinitomicaceae bacterium
GGATTGAAGAAAAGCGATCCTGTGAACGATTGTTCTGAAATTGATGACATTATCATCTTCTTCAGTACTGGAAAAATGATGGTAACGAAAGTTGCCGACAAAAAATTCGTTGGAAAAGGCATCGTACATGCAGACGTATGGAAAAAAGGCGACACGCGTACCATTTACCACGTCATGTACCAAGATGGAGTTGGTGGACCAACGATGATGAAACGTTTCTTTGTAAACAGCATCACGCGCGATACAGAATACGATTTATCGAAAGGTGCCAAAGGTTCTAAATTGCTTTATTTTGCGGTGCATCCAAACGGTGAACGTGAAGTTGTTTCCATCATGTTGCGACCACGTCCGCATTTGAAGCGCTTGCGATTCGATATAGATTTCGGTGAACTTTTAATCAAAGGTAGAGCCGCATCAGGAAATCGCGTTACGAAAGAAATCGTTCAGAAAATTATCCAAAAAGAAGTCGGTGGTTCCACGTTGGCGGCGCGTAAGATTTGGTATGATACAGTGGTTGGTCGTTTGAATGACGAGGGAAGAGGCAAATTTTTAGGTTCTTTCAAAGGAAATGATAAATTGCTGACCTTATACAAAACAGGAGAATACAGACTTTCAAGTTTTGATTTGGCGACGCATTTCGATGAAGACATGATGCACATTGAAAAATGGGTGCCAGACAGACCAATTTCAACCGTTTATTACGATGCGGAGAAAGAATTACATTATGTAAAACGTTTCTTGTGCGAAGTAACATCCGATAAAAAAGTGCAATTCATCTCAGAATCTGAAGGTTCATACATGGACACGGTTTCAACTTCTTACCGACCAGAAGTGCGCATCGTTTACAATAAATTGCTCCGAGAAACCAAGAATTTGCCTGACAATGTGGTGAATATCGCAGATTTGATCGAAGTTAAAGGAATGAAAGCACAAGGAAATCAAATGACGAAATTGAAAGTCAAAGAAATCATTTTGACCCACGAGATCGACGGAGGTGAACCTTGGCCAATTGAAGAAGGCGACATGCCAGCTTTGGACTTGGATGGAATCGTAGATTTCGACTCAGATTCTGACGGAGACTCTCCAACCATCGAATGGGACATTTTGCCCAAAAAAGACGATGAAGATGAATCGCAGATAAAGTTGTTTGAGTAGAAAGAAGAATAAGAAAATGGAAAAGCATCTTTGGAAACAGAGGTGCTTTTTTTGCTTAAGTTGAAGTGGAAAGTTCTTTCTGTTGTTTATTTTGAGTTAAAATCCATTTCTTTTTCAAATCGTAAATAATAAAAACCCATTTGTTTCCTTGAATTTCAGAAAATAGTAAAATTGAAATTTGCCATTTCCCAAAAATCTAATTATCTTCATTGTTACCAAAAACAACAACAATACATTTTTACAATTAAATCTAATTTTATGTATCCTACGGGCAACAACCAAACAATCAAATCCTGGGCAGACGACGATCGACCTAGAGAAAAGCTATTGAACAAAGGAAAAAGTGCACTTTCAGACGCTGAATTATTGGCCATTTTGCTTGGTTCGGGAACAAGGTCGAAAACAGCTGTCGAACTCGCGCAGGAAATTTTGGAAACTTTTGACAATAATCTTTGTCATTTTTCAAAAGCCAGTTTTGCAACTTTATGCAAGTTTCATGGAATAGGAGAGGCGAAAGCAGTGACAATTTTGGCGTCGTTGGAACTAGGACGAAGAAGAAAAGAAAGCGAACCTTTACGACGTGTGAAAATTACTTCATCAAGAATCATTTATGATTATTTAAAGCCGATTTTTGAAGATTTGGAGCACGAAGAATTTCATATCATCCTTCTAGGAAAATCAAATGACATTCTCAAAACAATAAAAATTTCTCAAGGTGGAATTTCAGGAACTGTGGTCGATGGAAAAATGGTTTTTCGAGCCGCTTTAGACAATAATGCACGTTCTATCGTACTGTGCCACAATCATCCAAGCGGTCAAAATCGACCCAGTGGAAGTGATTTGAAACTGACAAAAGATCTGTTCGCTTTTGGAAAAATGATTGATTTACAAATCCTAGATCACCTGATATTTACAGATAATGGTTACTTTAGCTTTTCAGATGAAGGATTATTACAATGATTAAGATTTTAACAGTAATTGGTGCAAGACCTCAAATTATCAAAGCTTCAGCACTTTCACGTGCAATAGAAACACATTTTTCAGACCAAATCACGCAATTATTGGTTCATACAGGCCAACATTATGACGAGAATATGTCGAATGTTTTCTTTGATGAAATGGGAATTCCAGCGCCAGACTTTAATTTGCATGTGGGAAGTTCTTCTCATGCTGTGCAAACAGCGAAAATCATGGAAGGAATTGAAAATTTGATTCTATCTGAAAAACCAAATGCAATTTTGGTTTACGGCGATACAAATTCAACAATCGCTGCTGCGTTGGCCGCTTCCAAAATGGAAATTCCAGTCATTCACGTTGAAGCAGGATTGAGAAGTTTCAATAAATCGATGCCCGAAGAAATCAATCGCATTTTGTGTGACCATGTTTCCACTTTGCTCTTTTGTCCAACAGAAACTGCCATCAAGAACTTGTCAAAAGAAGGTTTTAAATTGGCTGAAAATGAAAAAGCAACAATCGATTCACCAATTGTTTTTGCTTGCGGCGACATCATGTATGACAACAGCCTTCATTTTTCAGAAGTTTCTGCCCAAAAATCGACTATTTTGGCTGAAAATGAATTGGTTTCAAATCAGTTTATTTTGGTAACGATTCACCGAAATGCGAATACGGACAGCGAAACAAATTTAAACGCCATTTTTCAAGCCTTGGAAAAGGTGCAAGTTGAATCTGGTTTAGACATCGTTTTGCCTTTGCATCCGCGTACGAAAAAGATGATGGAAACCTTGCTGAACGAGGATTTAAAAAATAAATTAGCAGACAATAAACATTTCAAAATCATTCCTCCAGCTGGATTTTTAGACATCATCGCATTGGAAAAAAATGCGCGTTTGATTATCACAGACAGTGGCGGATTGCAGAAAGAAGCTTTTTTCTTTGAAAAACCTTGTGTGATTTTGCGTCCAGAAACGGAATGGGTGGAGATTGTAAACAATGGAAATGCATTGTTGGCAGATGCAGATGAAGAGCGCATTGTGAGCGCAACTTTTCAACTCTTGAACAAAAAAGATTTCACATATCCTCCGATTTTTGGCGATGGAAAATCAGCTTTATTTATTGCACAAAAAATAATCGAAAAGTTGTAAAATGTTGTTGATTTACGTCGATGAAGTAACAGAAAGATTGATTTACACCCTTGATTTTATTTTCAAGGACCGTGGAATCTATTTTAAGATTACCAACGACCCGATGTATTTTCAGCAAACGGAAGAAATCAAGTTCAATTATTCCAATCGACATTTTGAAAATTGTGATGGAATCGCTCCAGCGACCGTTTTATTTGACGAAGGCATTTTTCCTTATTCGATTTCTGAAAATCAATTTGAAGAAGAGTTTTGCTTTTCATTCGATAATATTGTAGATCCTTTTTCTTCGATATTTTATGTATTGTCTCGCATGGAAGAATATGTGAGTGACAAACGAGATGAACACGATCGATTTGCTGCCAGATTTAGCATTTTACACAAATATGGAATTTTGCAAAAAACGATGTGCGATCGATGGTCAGTGGCGATAATCAAACACATTGAGCGAAGATTGGGAGTTATGCTGAATCCATGGCCGATTGATGTGAGAATTGTTCCGACTTTTGATATCGACAATACTTATGCTTTTAAATGGAAGCAAAATTGGCGTCGTTTTTTAAGTACTGTCAAAGATTGGATGAAGAAAGACCACGATCGATTAAAACGCAGAAACGCAGTTTTGAAAGGAGTTGAAAAAGATCCTTATGATACTTTTGATCAGATGATTGAAATTTCACAACGAGGTTTTGATGTACATCTTTTTTGGTTGTTGGGCGATTATACAAAATATGATAAAAATGTTTCCAGCATGGATCAGCGCCACAAAAAGTTGATTTCTGACATGGCGAAAAATGTAAAAGTTGGATTGCATCCGAG
>JBFYPS010000141.1:0-2654 GCA_041303135.1 Crocinitomicaceae bacterium
TTGACAAAGAGAATGTTACCTTCTCCTATAAAGATTACAAAGCAGCGGGTAAAAAACGAACAATGACCTTGAGTAATCGTGAGTTTATTCGTCGATTTTCGCTCCATATTTTACCACGTCGATTTGTAAAAATCCGACACATGGGATTTTTAAGTACCACTTGGAAACGAAAGAAATTAAAGGAGTTACAAAAGAAACTGTTGGTAGAAATCCAACCAAACGAAAAGCAAACACTTCACCGGAAATGTCCTTGTTGTAAGAAAGGAACATTAATTACCATTGAAGTTTTTGCAAAACGAGGATCACCAAGTGCTTTGGTTTTTGGCGGGGCCAATAATGCGTTTTCCTGTAAACAATAGTTTTATGGGTAGGGGAACCTTTGTGCCTAAAAATCACAAAATGGCTTGTATATAAAAGGTTACAAGCAAAGAAAAAGCCAAGTATTTCAAACTTGGCTCAATTAATCAAAAATCAATTTACGAAAAGTCCATAGAATAGGTTTCGTTCAACAGCCCTTTCATCGCTTGTCTTTCAGACACGACGAAAGGTTAGTTGTTACCTGCTGGCCTTCCTTTTTTGAGTTTATATTTCATTTAGGGTAAGCCTATTCTATTTATTCTCGTTTGCAATTCCAAAATTCGTTTCATTAAATGGTCAAATTTTAACGGATCACCGTAAATCATAAAACTCGTCATTGCTTCATAATCTTTTTCATAATCTTTCATTACTGTTTCAGGTGGAATGATGCTTATAGTTTTGGGATTATGATTAGAATAGTCAAGTCCACGTAATGGATTAAACTTTGCTCTGTGAGCAACAATGTTGTTGTATAGGTCTATGTTTTTCAAAGCCTCAATTCCGTGTTCGGTGTCCATCAATTTTTCCAAGTCATACAAGTGTCGTGAAAGTCTGTCAATACGGATTTTTTCAGTTTCCTGTGAAAATTCTTCGTGAAGCAAAAACACTTTTTCTAAAAATGTTCTTTGTGGAAGCACTGTCGGTATTGCAAATGGAACGGTTACAAAACTTTGTTGCGGAAAACTTTCGCTTAAAATTGAGTTGATTCGTCTTTCCTCAATGGGTTCCATTAATGAACGTGAACTTACTTCAATCAAAACTCTTTGAGGTAAATATTCAGATGTGTCAATTACTGAATTATAATGAATTTCAATTACTTGTGGGTCTTTGTCTGAATCATTTACTGGTTGAGCAATTAATTTACATTCATCTATTGCTTTCCATTCGGTCAATATTTTAGTTAAGTCGGCAAGGAAAGTAGTTGAGATAAATTCACAAGATTGTTTCCTTAGATTTTTGATTTGCGTTTTACTAATGTCCCCATCAAAACCAAAAAACTTTCGGTCAATTGCTAAATCAATATCTTCCGAAAATCGTTCTATCAAATTCCAACCTTTACTTAGTGAAGTTCCACCTTTGAAAACTATATTTTTACTGTAGGGCAATGAAAACGATGCATTCAATGCCAATGTTACCCACCAATCTTTTTCAATTGCTAACGATGGCAAACCAGTTATTTCTGTAACCTGATTAAGAATTTCAATTCTTTTTTCCTTTGTTAATGTTAGCCAGTTTGTATTCATTTAATCACTTGTATTAATATTTTGTTTATCCAAGCTGGTGCAAGTTTGGCATCATTCAGTATATTTTCACTTTTCTCTTTTTTAAGAAGCGTTTGAATTTTTAAAAGTGTTTTATCATCTACTTTTGATTGACCAATAGTTTTTAGTGCTTGAATTACTAAACTGCTTATTTCGCCTTGTGCCAATAAATTTTTCGGGCTTGTATTTTTAAAAGTAATTGTTCGTTTTCCAACTTTAATACTTCTTGCTGCTCCATCGGTTAGATAAACTACTTTCATTGGAACTTGGGTTGATAACCCCAATTTATTTAATGCCTGAACTCCTGTTGGGACAATTCTTGCTTTGTCTCGCCTTGCAATTGCTTTGGCTATATCTTCGGTTGATGGAAAGAGAACTCCAAGTTCTTTGTCGATTTTGGGGTATAAGTAAATACCGTGAGCCAAGCGAACAAGTATTTCCTTTTCTTTCAATCGTAACAATGCTTTCTTAACACTTTCTGGATTTCCATAGTCTAAAAAATCGTCCACAAAAAGAACACTTCCTTTTGGGTATGATTTCAATGCTTCTGCAATCTTATTTTCTACTATTGGTCTTTCCATTTCGATTTATTTCGTCCCAAATTTAGGGAATATTTGGGACGAAACAATGATGTTTTTACGATTTTTGGTTTGAGTGATGGCTTGTACGAATTGCAAATGTGATTATTTTGGTATGGGAAGTTTAAACAATTCTTACCCAAGAAGGAGCTGAATCAATTGGATTCCTTCTTCTCTGCTACCTGTCAAGACTATTGAACCAATTGTCCCAACAACCATAAGTAATAAAAGCGAAAAAGTCGTAACGAAAAAGTCGCTGTAAAATGTCTTGAAGTATGAAATATTTTGTTGCGTTGTCATTACGTTTTGGTCGTCATTTATAATTGCACCTAACGTCAGTTCGTCTAAAAACCTCATTCAAGGTTTTATATAGAACTAATTTCGGTTTAAAATTAAGGTTTTTAAGCGATTGTTATTCTTTGAGTTATCAGATTAATGAAAATATTTTTGTTATTTA
>JBFYPS010000142.1:0-3283 GCA_041303135.1 Crocinitomicaceae bacterium
GTGCTTGAGATAATATTCTAAATAACGTCTGAATAAACCAATATTTGTTTGCTTTCGCGCATTGATAATATCATCCCCCACAAATCCATTGGTCATATTATACGCTTCGATTTCTAATTCTCGCTCATGAATAAAATCCTTCAAGATGCGAATCTTACTCAAGGTATTAATCAATTCATCGGAAGCAAATTTCACTGTGTCCACTTCAATAAAAATAGATCGCTTGATTCTCCTACCATCAGACTCTTGCATTCCTCTCCAGTTTCGAAATGAATCTGAAATAAACGAATAAGTTGGAATGGTCGTAATTGTTTTGTCAAAATTTCGAACTTTCACCGTTGCCACATTGATCTCTTCCACGTTCCCATCAGCTCCAAATTTTTCCATGGTAACCCAATCGCCAATGCGTATCATATCATTCGCTGATAATTGAATGCTTCCGACAAAACCTAAAATCGTATCCTTAAATACCAAAATTAAGATTGCTGAAACCGCACCAAGTGAAGTCAAAAAGAAAATAGGCGATTTACTCGTGAATACAGATAACATTAAAATAATGGCAACTCCTGTAAAAATAATGCGCAAGATTTGAGCGTAGGATTGAATCGGTTTATCTGAATAGGTTTCCTGTTCCTTGATATAATCTCTTAACGCATTCAGTAAACGGTTCACCGTAATTAAAACGGCGAAAATAATCAGCATGGAAACCAATTTTGAGAAACTCCCTTTCGTATCTGGATAACGATAAAACGCAATGGATAAAAAATACTCCATGAACATTAGTGGAGCTAAATGCGCCAGTGAGCGGAACACTTTGTTGTTCACGATGTGGTCATCCAACTTACTTCTCGTACGATCTACCAGCGTATAAAGAACTTTTGTTAAAATGAAACGCGTGACAAACCACAAAACCATAGAACCGACGAGCAGAATGAGAAACATTCCAAAAGCCCAAAAAATGGCCTGCTGATCATACGCTTTTTGATTAAAGATGGTTTGACCTCCTTCTGTTGATTGATAGAATTGCTTAATCCATTCTATTACATCTTCTTTCATTTCTGTTTATTTTTCTACAAAAGTAATTGAATATCAAGAGAAGGTCGATTAAATAAGTATGACCGTTTTCATTTTAAAATCTTTTAACGAAATGGATTCCATGTTTCTTCCTCGACCGAATTGATTAATTTTGAGTTCAACAAGAAATGGTGCGAAAACATACTTTATATCTATTGGGACTTGTAACCTTACTCGTCTTTCCTATACCCGCATTTCTTGCGGTGTATTATATCAGTGATGTCCAACTAATTGATTTTTTGCAATTAAGCGAAATCAAACTAATTCCAATCTTATATGGACTTGAGTTTGGGTTTTTGTACGCTTTCTTAGCCGCAATTATCTTGAAAGCACCCATTTTCGATACAATTCCTTTAAAAATAGACCGCATTGTGCATGATTTAAACATAAATGTTGGAGATGCACTTTTTCTATCACTATGTGCAGGTATTGGTGAAGAATTGCTCTTTCGATCAGGAATGCAAACGTATTTTGGCGTTTGGTTCACTTCCATCTTTTTTGTTGCGATTCATGGGTATTTTAGTTTCAAAAAGCCAAAAATGTCCTTGTATGGATTAGTTGTTCTGCCTTTTATCTTATTAATTTCTTGGGGATTTGAACATTTTGGTCTTTGGTTTTCTATTGCAGCGCACTTTGCTTATGATGTCGTTTTGTTCATGAGTATGATTCATGACAATAAAAAACTCAATGCTCAATAATCTGCAATCGATTGGCTTTTAAGACAAGAAGGCAAGCTGGCAAAACGGTCGATTGACTAATTTCAAGTATTTCCAAATAACGTAAATCACAAAACGATTCGGGGATTTGATTCAAAGCACCTGAACCAGCTAAATAAATCTCACGTAATTGTTTTAAGTTCCCCATTTCTTCTGGCAAGGCAGTTAAGTTATTGCGATTTAGATAGAGCAGACTCAACTTTTCACAATCACCTAATCCAGCAGGTAAGGTTTCTAAACGGTTAAAACGCACTTGTAAAACTTTGAGATTTTTTAGTTTACCAACAGAATCAGGTAAGGAAATCAAACGATTTTGATCCAACCATAAGGTTTCTAATTTCTCTAGGTCACCAATTTCATTTGGCAAAGAATCAATCTCATTGTATTGAAGTGAAAGTATTTTCAAGTTCTTCAATTGTCCAATTTCCTTTGGAAGAGTACTTAAGTTATTCTTACCGATGTACAATTCTTCCAAATTGACCAGCTCCCCTATTCGACTTGAAACGGAATCAAGTTGATTGCCAAAAAGCTTTAACACTTTCAATTCTTTATTTTCAAAAACCTCAGATGGAATTTGTGTTAATCCATTGCGACTTAAATCCAATTTTGCCTCACTTGCCATTGGTGAAACAGCTCCACAAGATGATAAAATGATACCGATAAAAAGAAACAATAGAGTTCGCATTGTAGAAAAGTACAAATTAATTGGAAAACTCAACTTTTATTATAAAATTCACCTAATGAAATCATCTTCGTTAGCCAAGTGAAGAATCAAACGTCTTGGCACCAATTTTGGAAGAAGCCCACATCATTAAAACAAAAAAAATGAAACATATGAAAAGTATAATTGCAGGAATTTTTATCGTATTTGCTTCAATCACAGCAATTGGTCAAGAAACTACACCAAAAATGACAGCTGAAGAGCGAGCAGCAAAACAAACAGATCGAATGGCCACAGAATTAAATTTAACAGCCGAGCAGAAGGAAAAGATTGCTGTTATTAATGAAGGAATTGTTACAAAGAACGAGGCTATTCGCACAAACGCAACAATGACGGAAGAAGTAAAAAGAGAATCAATCAAAACGAACAACAATTCGAGAAGAGAACAATACAGCAACGTATTAACTCCAGAACAATTAGTTAAGTATGATGAGATGCAAAAAGCTCAGAAAGAAAAAAGAAAAGAGATTAAACAAGTTGAACGTCCAATGAAATCAGAATAGTAAATTCTATACTGTTAAGAGTCCACCCAAAAGGTGGACTTTTTTTTGTTTAACCACTTTGATTTAGAGGTTTTTAACCTGATAAAAACCGCAGGTTAACTCAATTATTACTTGAAATCAACATTTCTACTATTTTTTTTTAATCCTGAATTCCAAATTCCGAATTTATAAGTATCTTTGCACCCTTAAAATAAAGCTGTTATCCCAACTAAGGACAGCAAGTAATCATCACTTTCGGGAGTTTGGGACGCTCGAAATACAAGTTAAAA
>JBFYPS010000143.1:0-2690 GCA_041303135.1 Crocinitomicaceae bacterium
TTCTGTTGTCCTCACAAAGCCACTCTTGAACCTTTTTAAGTTTTCTTCTTGGAATACTACCGGATAGAACTTGCTCTGTTTTTAGATCGATTAAAGCCTCGTGTTCTCCATATTTGGCATGAATATGAACAGGAAGGTGTTCTCTACTATAAATTTCGATTCTTATTCCGTAAAAATATGCTATTAGTGGCGCCATTGGGAATTCTATCCCACAAATGTACCTACAAAGGTACAAATCATATTCAGTAAATTCACTGAAACAAAATTGTTTTTTTACTCCACCACCACTTTCTTCATTCCGATCGAAGCACCATTTTCATAGAAATTAATAAAGAACACGCCTTTATTTTCAATTTCGAAAGTAGTTTGCTCATTTACGGTTAAAATGCTTTGAAGATGTTGACCGGTAACAGAATGAATAACAGCTGATATTTGACGATTTGGATCAATCCCCTTGATTTGAAACGCACCCCGACTCGGATTTGGGTAAAGTATAAGGGCGTCAATGGATGGAATAGTTGGTGCTAAACCTGCTGTGTTATCGGCTATTAGCGTGGTTTTCGGGTCGCCAATAATTACGCCTTGCCAAGATGCAAAACGCTCAGCCATTTAAAAACTTTCTGCTAGATTATAATGCGCTGCTTGATCGAGGTAGCGATTGACTAATATCAGCTCGAAACAATTGAAAAACATAGAAACAATTGACGTAACCATGCGCAGCAGTACAGCCCTGGGCAATTAAATCAGATAGGGTAAAGGTGGCGTTGGAACTTGACACGCTATCTAAAGCTGCAGCAGGTGGTAAAACCGTCAAGGCGGGTTACTAAATATATTCTTTTGATTCGGTTAAAAACGAACTGAGTCCTAACTTATTTGAATCAAAAACTAAAATAGCGCTTTTACCCGGGGTTGCTAGCCGGCAAATCCGTAGTGTTATTATTCATGATTTGTGATATCAGTTGCTTTAATTGCGATGAATTTGTAAATCGAAGCAAGTTCGTATGCCGTATTTGCCCTGAAATGGTACTGATCCCTATTTCATTACACGCTTGATCAAAACTGCAATCAGTAATTTTAACCTTTAAAATTTTCTTCTCTTGATATACTGAATAATCAATTTTTGAATTGGTTTTATACTCAAGGTTGGCATACAAATCCTTAGGACAAACCCACATATTTAACTCAAGATGCTGTCGGTCTAGAACTTTGAAGCTTTCAATCAGTGAATTGCTTTGCGTGTATTCTCCTGTGATACGGTTTTTGAGGTAATGCGTTCGTAGAAATCCAATTTTTTCCTTGGTTTTATCATAGTGCATATAACAAATGAGCTGATCTTTATTTGCAGTCAAAATGCCATTATTGAAGGTGCAATAATCCAACAGTTTTTGATGTTTGTCAAAATGAAGTAACACTTTTTTGTGAATGAAAGGATCACTTACATGCGGGATAGATACCCATAAAACGACTCCGTTTTGCTGTGGAAAAAAACGCTCAGTGTGCGCTAAAACCTGCTTGTCTAAAAAAGCACCGCGCTCAAATTGAAATTTGTAGCGTTCAGAACACCCATAGTTTATGTTGGTAATCAACAATCCCAAGAGGATGAATAAGAATATTCGCCTCATCATGTTACAGTTATTAAAACGTCATCAATTTTTTGCCAAAATAAATAATCTTCCCAAGATTCGTCGTCAAAGTAACTTTTAATATCTTTTCGAAAATCAGAAATGGATGTTGATAACATAAGGTGATTTTTAATTTATATGTACATGCATCTACAATTATATATTGAAAAAAGCGTGTATTCATCATGAAATCAGTGTGTTTATACACTGAGTCCCGAAATTGCCCAAAGGAAAAAGCCTAAAACAATAAGGCCTAGGACAGCAAAGAGGAGGACAAAGAAGAGGGTGTAGAATTTCATCTTTTTATTGCAGCGCTTATTGAATCGGACAACTCCTTTACCTTCTGATCAAAGCTTGCTTTCATCGCAATAATTGTAAGCAAGCCAAAAAGGGGTAAAATGAACATTGCTTTAAAAAGGAAATGTGTACTTGGGAAAAAGTTGTTGAGATACAAAACAAATAGAGTCGCTGCTACACTAATTTGAAAAACTAAAGAAGCAATTAAGAGTATTTTCAACGGTTGAGTTAAGCGATAAGCACATGTCAAGACATGATGAGCTCCCAGTTTATTAAAGTCGATCTGACATGTTACTTGAGCACCTCTTTTCGATTCTTTTAATTGCTCATTCTGAAATTCAACAATTTGCTCTCTCAATGAGGAGAGTTCTATGGTATTAGGGTTTTCTATAGTGATGAATTCGCTGTGCTTAAACATGAAGTCACGATGTTTTCACAACAACTCCCCCAATAACTGCGTAAGCGCAGAGATGGTTTGGCGTGATTCAGAGGGGTCAAATTGAGAAAGTATCCATTGGTCGTTTTCTTTTACCAATGTGTTCATGCGTGCAAAAAAATCAATGCCGAGTTCGTTTCCAATTTGGCGTACTAGATGATTGATTTTATCCATGGAGCAGCCGGAGGCTTGAACGCCTTCTTCATTGGCCGCGATAACGAGTGCATGCTGCGCAAAGACAAAACCTGTGGCGTTCATGGCTTTTCCGTGTGTTTGCCAGGTGTTGGTAAAGGCAATGAGTTGCTCGTTGACCCACGTGGCTTCTGTGGCGTCTA
>JBFYPS010000144.1:0-17365 GCA_041303135.1 Crocinitomicaceae bacterium
AATGTTGCTTACAATCGCTCTATTTTCGCCCACTAATTGGTTCAACAAAGTACTTTTTCCTGTATTTGGTGCGCCTACAATCGCCACGGGAACACCGTTTTTGATGGCGTTTCCAAGTTCAAAAGATTTCAATAAACGATGAATATAGTTTAACACTTCAGCAACCAAGATTTTCAATTCGGAGCGATCTGCAAATTCTACATCTTCTTCGGCAAAATCGAGTTCCAATTCAACCAAACTGGCAAAATGAATCAATTTTTCACGCAATTCTTTCAATTCCGAAGAAAAACCGCCTCGCATTTGATTCATCGCAACTTCATGTGCTTTTTGCGATTGCGAAGAAATCAAATCTGCCACAGCTTCCGCTTGCGATAAATCCATTTTTCCGTTCAAAAAAGCGCGCATCGTAAATTCACCCGGTTCCGCCATGCGACAACCGTTTTGAATTAATAATTGTAAAATTTGTTGTTGAATGTAAATTGAACCATGACACGCAATTTCCACCGTGGCTTCACCTGTAAAACTTTTTCCTTCGTGTAAAACGGTCAATAATACCTCATCAATTACAATTCCATCAGCCGTTTTAATTCTTCCAAAAAGGGCGGTATGCGAAGTGGTTTCTTCTAAATTTTTAGAAAAAATAGCACTACAAATGGAAAAAGCCTTTGGTCCAGAAATTCGAATTACGGCAATTGCTCCTACTCCATTGGCAGTTGATAAAGCGCAAATTGTATCGTTGTTTTGACCGTAATAATTCATAAAAAAGCCTGAAAATTGTTCTACAAAGGTAGTTTACAGTTTTGGATAAAAATAATTGAATCTGCGTAAACTTTCATGCGACGAAAAACTAATTTGAAGACTTCTATTTTTTCGATTAAGTTTGTACTGATTCTAAAAAAGAAAAAATGAAATTTTACTTAATGCTAACCTTGTCTTTGTTGACAGGAAATCTAGTGGCTCAAAAAGCGTCCAAAATCGTGATTGACAAATCTTGTAATTGTTTGAATAATGAAATAACAACTGTAAAAAATTACGATGAATTCATGAGTCTAATTGTTAAATGCGTTTCACCAAACTTCGGCGACAATTTGCAAGAGTTGAAAACTGAATTTGGAATTACTGAAAAAGATCTAGCGAAATCCATGGAAATGATTGGTGAAAAAATCGGTGAAAAATTGGTTTATGATTGTCCAAAATTTGCTGAAATGACGATGAAATTATTGGGAGAAGACAAAGAATTTCAAGATATGGCCATTGAAGAAATGTCTAAAGGAAACAGTGATTCTGAGCGTTTGGCAGAAGATGGAACCATTATTTCCATTGATTTAGCTTCATTTCCTTGTCAATTGAGTATTCAAACAGAAAGTGGAGAAACAATCAATGTATTGTGGCTAGATGAAATCACAATCGATCAAACTTACATTGAAAATCCAGCCAAATTAAAAGGAAAAAAGATTCAATTTGTGTACGAAATGAGAAAATTATACGATCCAAAATTGAAGAAATATGTTTCTAAGAAGGTGTTGTTGGAAATGAATTTTTAGTGATAGAAATTAGATTGTTGGATTTTTAGATAGATTGCCATAAGCTATTTTTAGATAATCTCTTTGTCCAATGTTCTAACTATCCATTGATCGAAACAAAAAAGCCCTGAATGAAAACTCATTCAGGGCTTTTTTTGATTATTAAATTTTGCTTATTTCACCATGAACTGAACAACTTGTTTGTTGTTTCCGTCTCCGATTTGCAATAAGTACATTCCTGAAGCAATTCCTTCTGTTGAAAGAATCACAGCGTTTGCACCTGTTGCTGCTTGAATATTTTGTGTTTGAATTGTTTTTCCTAATACATCTGTTACTACAAATGTCATCGCTTTTGGAGAAACCACATTGAAAGTAACATTCAATTCACCTTCTGTTGGGTTTGGATAAACTGATAATCCTTCCACAGCAATTTGTTCTTCAATTCCAAGAACATTTACACTTGATGGAGCACCAGCATAAATATTGATATCATCTAAGAAAACATTATTTCCACCAGTTGCATCAAATCTGAATTTATATCTGAAATTTTCATTCCAATATTGAGTCGTTACATTAGTCATGTGAACAGTAATCCAATCAGCAGATGTTGGTGTCCAATCAGCAGTTTCAGTTAATGACGACAAGCTTGTTCCTGTGATTGTTTTTCTTTGTTGCCAAGTATCTCCGCAATCAGCAGTTAAGAAAACTTTCATAATTTCGCTGTTTGTAGATGCTTTTTTACGGTAAGCATATTTGAAAGATAAAGTAACATTTGTTGCTGCAGTAATTGACGATAAATCAACTGGAGAAGAAATAAACTCATCATAGTTAGTTCCTGATTGAGTGAAATTACCCAATTTCAAGCTTTTTGAACCTGTCGCGCCTGCTGTATTTGTCAAAGCCCATGTTGGCGTTGAAGCAAGTGAATTTACAATTTCATAAGTTGTAATGTCAGAAGTTTGATTATAACCTTCAAAACTTTCAAAGAAAGGAATTGAAGCGCCAGCTGGCAAAACAGTAATGTAAGAAGTTCTTGTTTCAACATCACTAGTTGTTCCATCAGTTGCTGACAATGTTACTGTGTAAGTTCCAGGAGTTGAATAAGTAACTAAAGGATCTTGCGTAGTTGAAGTTGCAGGATTTCCACCTTCGAAAGTCCAGTTCCAACCTGAAGCAGCATTGTATGATTCATCAGAAAATTGCAAAGCTTCACCTACACAAATAACTTGTTTAGGTACTGTAAAATTCGCTTCACATAAATAAACATTTCCATCTGCACCAACTGCAGTTAAATTTGCAGCGGAAATCATATTTGCTCTACCTGTATTAGTTGCAGTGATTGCAGCGCGCATTCTAGCAACTTGACCTGCAGAAAACATTTTTGAACAATATGAATAATCCATATAGTTTTCAACGTTTGCTCTTGGACCACAGAAATTTTCATTCAATGCACAAGAAGTTACACCTCTGGTCTCTGGTGTGTCATTCACTTGATCAGAACCACATGAAACGCCAGGATTGTTATTTCCTCCCCAAGTATGAGAAAGATTTAACCAGTGACCAACTTCGTGTGTCAAAGCTCTAGAACCAGTGATAGAACCCGTTCCAATAGAACCTGTGTAGTTATGTAAAATCCAAATACCATTTTGCATTGAGCTTCCTGACCATGATGAAGGATTTGTAGTGTAACCAGCGGCACCACCAATTTCAGCAGCAATAAAAACATTCATGTATTTATTTCCTGGCCATTGTCCGTTGTAAACATCATTTCCGCTTACAATTGCACTAACTTGATCGCCACCATCTGAACCATCATTGGTCAAAGCATTTTGAGTTCTTGTAATTCCACTGAAACAAGTTCCATTAGGTGCTTTTGTTGCCAATACAAATTCGATTTCAACATCTGTTGGAACACAAGTTGCAGCTGGATTACTCGCTTTAAAATCAGCATGAACATTCAACGCGTCAGTATTTAACAATCTGTAATCACGGTTCAAAATTGCCAATGCATCCAAGATTTGCTCTTTAGAAATATTTTCAACGCCACCATTGTGTAGCACGTGAAAAACCACTGGAATTTTATAAATTACTCGCTGATGCGGTGGATTTGCAGCCAAATTTTGTTCAATTTGTTGCATTTGTGCTTGGTCAATCGCATATTGAGCGGAGTACTCAGGATTTGACATCAAGGCGTTCATTTTTTTGTGTGTTGTACAATATTCAACCGATTCTCCTTCTCTTGTATTTGATAGATCAATTGTTTGATTTTGTGCAAACAAAGATAAAGAGGAGAATAGGCTAATTCCGAGAATTGCAAATCGAAATTTATCCATAAGAGTTTTCATAGTTTATTTTTTGAGTTTATTTAAAACGCCACAAGTTACAAAAAGGTTTAAAAATATGAAAGAAATTTACATGAATTGATACTTTTATTGATTAAACGGTAAAATCATTCTAAATAACAATATCATTTAAAGCTATCAAAACCTCATCGGAATAAGGGATACACAACAATTTATCCAATTTCAAAGCAATTCTTTCCGGAGTTTCTAATTTTTGCTCTGACTTCAATTTTTGAAAATTTTCTAGGCTTGAAAAAGAATTTTCATCTGTTGCACGAATTTGAACTTGCATGTCGGTATCAATTACTCCAGGTGCTACTGAATAAACTTTGGTAGATTTTCCCAATTCTCGCTCTTCCAATAAAAAAGTTTGAGAAAACAAATCGATTGCTGCTTTTGAAGCACAATAACCTGCCCATGAAGGAATTGGTCTTTTACCCGCACCAGAACTGATATTCACAAGGGTAAATTGTTTCTTATTTCCGCAAAATTCACTGATTTTCCTTGTCAATTTGATTGGAGCAATGACATTAACTAGCATAATCTCATCGATGCAATCTACTTTCATAGAAGAAATTCGTTCAATATTTCCAATAATTCCAGCGTTATTAATTAAAATGATTTCCTCGCTTTGAATAGTTGGTAGTTGCAAATTCTGAATCGCATCAGAATCTAATAAATCCAATTCAACGAAATGAAAATTTGGATGATTTAGTGAACTAGAACGGCCAACTCCAATCACCATATGGTTTTTCGAGAGAAAATGTTCAGCCAATGCTTTCCCAATTCCTCTCGAAACGCCTGTTATTATATAAGTTTTTGACATTTATGCCAATGCTTGTGCGATATCCGCCAAGATGTCTTCGATGTCTTCGACACCAACACTTAAGCGCAATAGATTATCTACAACACCCGCTTTTTCTCTTTCTGCTTTCGGAATCGAAGCATGAGTCATCGTCGCTGGATGATTGATCAAAGATTCAACGCCACCCAATGATTCTGCCAAAGAGAATACGTGGAAAGATGAAGCTACTTTGAAAGTATTTTCGATGGACGCATCCTTCAAAACGATGGAAATCATTCCGCCAAAATCACGCATTTGTTTCTTCGCAATTTCATGATTTGGATGTTCTGGAAAACCTGGCCAATAAACTTTTTCAATTTTCGGATGATTTTTCAAATATTCAGCTACTTTTCTTCCGTTGAAACAGTGTCTTTCCATGCGCAAATGCAAAGTTTTGATTCCACGCATCACTAAAAAACTATCCATCGGACCAGGATTTGCACCGCATGAATTCAATACAAAATACAATTTTTCATGCCATTCGTCGCTGTTCGTTATCAAAGCGCCCATTACTACATCACTGTGTCCACCTAAATATTTGGTTACTGAGTGCATCACGATGTCAGCGCCTAAATTCAAAGGATTTTGCAAATAAGGAGAAGCAAAAGTATTGTCCACCACCAAAGTTAAATTATGTGCTTTAGCGATTTTTGAACACGCTTCGATGTCAATAATTTGCATCGTTGGATTGGTTGGCGTTTCTGCCCAAATCATTTTCGTGTTTTCATTGATATATTGCTCAATGTTGGAAGCGTCTGTCAAATTCACGAAATGAAATTTGATTCCATATGGTTCGTAAATTTTGGTAAACAAACGATAAGAACCACCGTACAAATCATCACCAGTAATCACCTCATCACCAGGACGCAAAGTTCTAATTACCGCATCTGTAGCACCCATTCCGCTTGAAAAACAAACACAATGTTTACCATTTTCCAAGGCAGCAATATTTTCTTGCAAAGCTTCGCGAGTAGGATTTTTCCCACGCGCATATCCAAAACCTTTGTTCACACCTGGCGCTTCTTGCACATAAGTGGAAGTTTGAAAAATAGGCGTCATGATTGCACCTGTTGTTGGATCTGGATGCGCACCAGCATGGATGGCTTTTGTACCGAATTTCATATCTTTTTTCATTGTTTTCACTTCTTAGTTGGGCGTAAATTTATGGAAATAGTTTTGGGAAATTGGCTAATTCCAAAATTTGTCTTTTTTCCATCGAAAATACGCTAGATTTTTATCCAGTAATATGCAGCTGACTGAAATTTTTATCTACCACCAATTCATAGGTGTTTCCAAACTGATTGATATCGCATTCTGTTCTTTGATCATCTATGTAAATATTTTTCAAAGCAAATGGCAAATTGTGAATCACCAGTTTGAATTTTTGATATTCGGCATCAAAATCTCCTTCTTTGTGTTGATTGATGACTAAATTTTCGGACCTTCCAACTACTTCAAAAGTGCGTAGTGAAAAACGTCCTTTTTGGTAATCATATCCATCACCACCATCTGCATAAATGCGCGACTTGGTTTTTTCTTCTGAAAAATAAACATCGATTTGTAATTCTTCGATTTTCTTTTCTCCAACATATTGTTGAACAGGATATTTTGGGATACAAGCTCCTTCTTTGACAAAAATTGGAATGGTTTCCATGGTCGCATCTACCCAAACTTCTTCACCACCAATAACCTTCTCGCCTGTCCACCAGTTGATCCAAGTTCCACGTGGAATGTACATTCTTCTCCCTAAGGTATTTGGCTCTAAAATCGGGCAAACCAAAATGTGATTTCCAAAGATAAATTCATCCGTTCTGAAATGCGTTTGCATATCTTCTTGATCGTAGTAAAACAATGGTTTGATCATCGGCGTTCCATGCTGAATGTATTCCCAAAACATGGTGTATAAATACGGCAACAAAGTGTATCGAATTTCTATGAATTTTCGAACAATGTCAGTCACGTCTTTTCCAAACGACCAAGGTTCTTGCTCACCGTGATGACCAGATGAATGCACCCTACAAAATGGATGAAAAACACCCAATTGAATCCAACGTGTGAAAAGCTCGGCTGTCGGTTGCTCTGCAAAACCACCAATATCAGTTCCCGTAAAACCTGCGCCGCTGATATTCATTCGTTGAACCTGAATATTGGCAACCCATAAATGTTCCCAAGAAGCTACATTGTCTCCTGTCCAAGATGAAGTATAACGCTGCGTTCCACTGTAAGCAGCTCGCGTAATGATAAACGGACGTTTTGGATAAGCGAATTTTTTTACTCCTTCGTACGTTGCACGCGCCATTTGCATGCCGTACACATTGTGTGCTTTTCTATGTGAACACGTATTTCCGTCATAATTGTGACGCACATCGAGCGGGAAAGTTTTTCCTGGAATTTCCATCACAGCAGGTTCGTTCATGTCGTTCCAAACACCGCGAACGCCAATGTCTTCAATCAATTCTTTATATAATCCTGCCCACCAAGTGCGCACTTCAGGATTGGTGTAATCTGGAAAATAACAATCTCCTGGCCAAACTTTTCCTTTCATCAAAGGTCCGTCTGAGCGCTTGCAGAAATAACCTTTTTCCATCGCTTCATTGTAAACCGAATAATCTTTGTCTATTTTAATTCCTGGGTCGATAATCACAACCACTTTGAATCCATCAGCTTTCAAATCATCGACCATTTGCTTTGGATTGGGGAAATATTCTTTACTCCAAGTGAAACAACGGAATCCTTCCATATAATCGATATCTAAATAAACGGCATCGCAAGGAATTTTCAAATCGCGGAATTTTTGCGCCAAAGCTCTGAAATTACTTTCTGGATAATAACTCCATTTACTTTGGTGATAACCCAGTGCCCACATCGGTGGCATTTCAGGAACACCAGTCAATTGCGTATAATTCTTGATGACTTCTTTGCTCGAAGGACCGTAGAAAAAGTAATAATTCATTTCTCCGCCGTCTGCCCAAAATGAAGTGATTCCATGACGTTCGCTTGCGAAATCAAAGTGCGTTCTAAAAGTATTGTCGAAAAAGATTCCGTAGGCAGTATTTTGATTCAATCCAATGTAAAATGGAATGGTTTTGTAAATCGGATCTTTGTCTTTTGAAAATGCATATTCATCTGTATTCCAATTCGTAAATCGCATTCCTTTCAAGTTCATGTGACTTGGTTTATCGCCCAAACCATAAAAACTTTCCCCTTTGGCACTGTGTTTTGACATTTTCACGATGTTTCCACCAAATTCATGATTTTCTTCATAGTGAAAACCCAATTCGTCCTCTAAAATTGGTGTACCTTCGAGTGTATAAATACCGATTCGCATGTTTTCTTTGGCAACATAAATTTTGATTTTTGCCGTCGTCAAAATGTAATAATCTTCGTCTTCAGCAAAATTCAAATCGTTGTACCCTTTGGGATAATTGTCAGCCAGAGCATAAGAAAAATCTTTTTCGAAAGCATTTTCAGTTGCATAACGAAATCGTACAACGCTGTCACGTAGAATTGTTAAACGCAGTAATACATTGTTTTTTGCACGGAAAGTGTAGGTATCGACATTTTTTTCAAAACTAACTATTGATTGTGGAAACAGATTTCCCTTGTACTCTAAAGCGGTATTTATAATCATTTTTTAAATTATTTTAATGCAAAAATTGAAATTGCCAACGGTGGCAAGGTTAAACTAATTGAAAATGGCAAGTGATGCATTCCTTCTTCATCAGCGACAATATCGTTTGTATTGATAACTCCAGAACCGCCAAACGATTCTGAATCGCTGCATAAAATCTCTTTCCAAGGACCTTTGACAGGAACACCGAAACGGTAATTGTCTCTCACAACTGGAGTGAAATTAGCAACAATCAATAAATCGTCTAAAGGATTTTTTCCTTTTCTCAAGTAAATTAAAATACTGTTTTCTTGATCATTGTAACTGACCCATTGAAATCCACTGGCGTTGAATTGTAATTCTGATAATGCAGGTCTTTCTTTGTAAAGATTATTGAGCGCTTTTACCCAACTTTGAATTCCTTTGTAATCAGGATTGTTCAATAAATCCCAATCCAAGGAACCTTCAAAATTCCATTCTGATTCTTGCCCAAATTCAGCACCCATGAAAAGCAATTTGGTGCCTGGATGGGTAAACATGCAACCATAAAGCAACCTTAAATTCGCCCTGCGTTGCCAGTGATCTCCCGGCATTCTTCCCATGATGCTGTGCTTTCCATACACTACTTCATCATGACTCAATGGCAACATGAAATTTTCTGTAAAAGCGTAAGTCAGTGAAAAACTGATATCATTGTGATGATGCTTGCGATAAATCGGTTCTTTTTTGAAATATTCCAAGGTATCGTGCATCCAGCCCATCATCCATTTCATTCCAAAACCCAAACCACCGATGGAAGTTGGTCTGCTGACCATAGGGAAATTCGTACTTTCTTCTGCGATGGTTTGAACATCTGGAAATGCTTCATAAACATGGCTATTCAAATCTTTTAAGAAATCAATTACCGCCAAATTTTCTCTTCCACCGTGCACATTTGGTTCCCATTCGCCCTCGTTCCTGCTGTAATCTAAATACAACATGGAAGCAACAGCGTCAACTCTCAGTCCATCTGCATGAAAAGCATCTAGCCAAAAAATGGCGTTACTCATCAAAAACGAACGAACTTCTGGTCGTTCATAATTGAAAATGAGTGATTTCCAATCTGGATGATAGCCTTTTCTAATGTCTGGATGTTCGTAAAGACATGTTCCATCAAAATTCCCCAATCCGTGCGCATCGCTTGGAAAGTGAGAAGGCACCCAATCCAAAAACACACCAATTCCTTTTTGATGGAATGCATTGACCAAAAATTTGAAATCTGCTGGTGAACCAAATCTGCTCGTTGGCGCAAAATATCCAACCAATTGATAGCCCCAAGAAGGATCATAAGGATATTCCATAATGGGCATAAATTCGACATGCGTAAATCCCATTTCTGCAACATAATCCACCAACTCGACCGCCATTTCACGGTAAGTCAACGAGCGATTTTCATCCCATCTTTTTCTCCACGAACCAGCATGTATTTCATAAACGGAAATTGGTTTATTGAGCGCGTTGTGATTGATTCTTTTTTCCATCCAATCGTTATCAGACCATTCAAAATCTGCATTCCAAATGATGGAAGCGGTCATCGGTGGATGTTCGCAATAGCGCGCAAATGGATCGGCTTTTTCAGTGATAATTCCACCGTGATTGCTGTGAATTTTATATTTATAAATTTCACCATGACCCACATTTGGTATAAATCCTTCCCAAATTCCAGAACCATCCCAACGTACCAAAAGTTCATGACTTTCAGTGAAATGATTGAAATTACCGATTACAAAAACGTTTTTTGCAGAAGGCGCCCAAACGGCAAAATAAGTTCCGTCAACACCGTCCAATTGCATGGTATGTGAACCCAATTTTTCATACAATCGCGTATGTTTTCCAGATTGAAACAAACTGATGTCAAAGTCTGTGAAAAGACTGTGTGGTTTTACTGAATTCATATTTGCTTCTTTAAATTTCTGTTTTTAAAATACTTGCAATTCCTTTCAGAGGAATGATAGCCCAATCAGGACGAGAATTTAATTCATATCCCAATTCGTAAATGGCTTTTTCCGTCATGTGATACATCAAAATAAATTCCTGTTCTTTTTTGTATCCAATATTCAATTCTCCAAAAGAGTAAATCCGCTGTAAATAAGCATCCATGCAAACCGCTACCACATAAGTGAACAATTTTTCTCCCGCTTCGAACAAATGTTCTTGCTTGTAAGAAAGTTTATCAGGATTATTTAAAATGGATGCAAAAAGCGCATAATGGAAACTTCTAAACAAACCTGCCAAATCTTTTAGCGGTGGTTGTTTGATTTTTCGATCGCGGATCGTGCTTTCAGGTTCACCTTCAAAATCAAGGATAACAAAATCATTTTCAGTGACCAAAACTTGGCCTAAATGATAATCTCCATGAATTCGTATGCGTTCGCCTTTCAGAATTTCCCAGTCAAAATCGAGGAAATATTTACGGATTGCTTTCTTATTTTGCAAAAAGTAATTCGCCAATTCAAGCGCTTCACCACTCAATGAATCTAAGTTATTTTCAATGGCATTTAAACGGTTTTGAACTTGATAAATCAATCGGTTTTTTAGCCAAACACCATAATCGCCGTTGAAAGTTGTGGAAGTGAAATGGGTATCTGTTTTGTTACTTCCCATCGCAATATGCAAATCGGCGGTTCTTTCAGCGATTAATTTCACTTTCATGAAAAATTCCAAACCTACAAAATCTATGTATTCATGCGGAACCTTGTGAATCGGAAGTTGTGTAAAAAGGTGAACAGCAGGCAATCGACTAATGTCAACTTTCTTGCGCTCCAAATTTTCGTATGCTTGCAAAAGCAAATCATTGAAATAGGTCCAAGCATCACATTTATTCGGAACCAATTCCTGCATCAAAGCCAAAGTGATTGCATCTTTGTAGTGGGACATATTTGCACTTCCACGGTATTGTGGTGTTCCTGTGAAACCTTGTTGCTCGGTTAAAAATTTATTGATTTCATAATCAGGATTTACGCCTATAAAAATTCTTCTAAAGAACTTCATAACGTATTTCTCATTGTAAATAATACTCGTATTGCTCTGTTCTGCGCCCATGAATGTTGAAGAAACATACGCTTCATTGAGCATAGATTTTTCACAATTCAAAGTCAAATTTTCGTTTGGACTTGGATGTTTTCCAACGGTCAATTCAAACCAAAGTTTTCTGAAATCTTCAATAAAAAGTGCATCCACTAAATACCCTGCACCTTCTTCAAAACTCGCTGCACCAATGATATTGGAAGTTTCATCCAACTCATGTTCAAGCATAAATGCAAGCGTAATGAAATAATTCTGAAAAAAAGATTCTTCAAAATTCACCTCAATCAATACGCCAAAATAGTTGTGATTTTCACTCGAAAGATTGATGTAATCTATAATCTCCAAATTTTTAATCGTAGAAACTTTTCCGCCATACCACCTTTTGGTGACGATGTAATCTTGAAAAATCTCTTTTGGAAATCTAACTTTAAAATCATCCGATTCAAGCGATTGTTTCCATGAACAAGCAAAAACTGGATGTTCTACTTGTTTTGTTGGGGTAATTTTTTTCGCCATTTTATTCAATTAAAGTTCAACCTTGAAAATATGGAATGGTAAAACAGGATGCAATTCGATGAAACAAAATTCTTGGTTCCAAACGTATGAATCTTCTGTTACCACATCAAAAACGCGCACCGTATGACCTTCAGAAATTCCCCATTTCGACAACGGGATTTTCACCCAACCTTTCTGAGAATAATGCGGATCCAGATTCACCACAACCAACGTTCGATCTTTTGCTTCAAAATCCCATTTGTGGAAAGCCAACAATTGTTGATTATCGATTTCTAAAAACTCGATATTATTGGTTTGTTGCAATGACGGCATCTGTTTTCTCGCATGATTGATTGTTGACATGATGCGCGTCAAATTATTTTCTTTGTTCCAGTCCCAATGGCGGAATTCATATTTCTCGCTGTCATGGTATTCTTCTTTTCCTGGAATGGCTGCGCTTTCTAAAAATTCGTACACTGGTCCGTAAACTCCGGTATTTGAACTTAATGTTGCTGCCAAAGCATAACGTTGCAAATGAATACTTTCGTTTCCACTTTGCAAGTGAAAAGGATTTATATCTGGTGTATTTGGCCAAAAGTTTGCCCTGAAATAATGCTTGCGTTCCGTTTGCGTCAAATCATGCATGTATTCAGTCAATTCTTCTTTTGAATTGCGCCATGTGAAATAGGAATAACTTTGCGTAAATCCTTGCTTGGCTAATTGTTCCATGATTTTTGGTCGTGTAAACGCTTCTGCTAAAAACAGCACGTTTGGATGTTTTTCTTGGACTTTTTCCATCAACCAACCCCAAAAATGAAACGGTTTGGTATGCGGATTATCGACTCTAAAAACAGCAATTCCAAATTCTTCGACCCAATACAACGCGATGCGCAACAATTCATCCCATAAATTTTTCCAATCTGGTGTTTCAAAATAGATGGGTAAAATATCTTGGTATTTTTTGGGCGGATTTTCAGCATATTGCGCTGTTCCATCTGGTCTCCACTTGAACCACTGTGGATTCGATTTCACCCAAGGATGATCTGGCGCAGCTTGCAACGCAAAATCCATCGCAATTTCAATTCCCAATGATTTTGCAGTATCAACCAATGATTTGAAATCTTTTTCCGTTCCCAATTCTGGATGTAAACTCATGTGTCCACCGTGGTGAGAACCAATTCCCCACGGACTTCCAACATCGCCTTTTTGGGCATCCGTCGCATTGTTTTTTCCTTTTCTATTTACTTCTCCAATTGGATGAACCGGTGGAAAATATAACGTGTCGAATCCCATTTTGGCTACTCTTGGTAAGATTTTTTCACAATCTTTAAAAGTGCCATGTTTTCCTTCCTTGGATGAAGCAGATCGTGGAAAAAATTCATACCATGTGGAGAAAAGTGCTTTTTTACGTTCCACTAACCAAGGCAACATAGCTGTTTTTGCAGCTAAATGCTTCGTTGGAAATTGAACCAATTTTTTTTCAATATCACTTCCTTGAACCAGTGAAATCGCTTCTTGATAACTCGCTTTTGTTTGCAAAATTGAAATCCACTTTTCTGCAGATTTCTTTGTTTTCGCTTCCAATTTTTTGAAAATAGCTTCCAAATATTCAGCGCCTTCCAATAATTCGCTCGTAACATCTTGACCAGCATCAATTTTCTTTCTGGTTCCAAACAACCAATTCAACGGCCAATCAACCCAAGCTTCGATGAAATAATCGTACTTTCCTTCAGATTCAGCAATCATAGTGGTTCCCCAACGGTCATTTCCTATTTGATTGAGCGGAATTGAATTCCATTTTTTAACATTTTTTTCTTTGAAATGAAGCATTGCTCTCAAATGGTCGTGTCCATCAGCAATAATATCAGCTTCAACCGAAACAGGTTGCTCGGCGATGGTTTTTAAGGCAAAAATTCCACCATTGATACATGGATCAATGTTCTCAATGATGACGCGTTCTTGGTTCTGATTTTTCATCTGTGAAAATAATTTTACAAGCGTGTTATTATCACAAATATAACTTTTTAGCTAATAAATGTCAATTTGACACTAATTAATTTTTAGCGCCTTAAATTGTCCCGCAAAATTTGAGGGTAAATGCGAATAAATTGGTGTCAAATCATTTTTTGAATTTCGAAAATCGCCTCCTTTAAACTTGCTACAAAAATATCGTTTTGCAACTCATAGATTTCTGTTTCAATGGGTGCGACAATGAATGTTTTGACAGGTTTCAAAACTTCGATTGCATTATAAAATCCTTTGGTAACTTGCGGTGCAGCTGAAGCTTTACATTCAATCGCGATTATTTTTCCATGGATATCTAGTACTAAATCCATTTCATCACCTGTGGCAGTTCTGTAAAAATATGCTGGCACATCAATGACAGATAAAATTTGTTCTATCACAAATCCTTCCCAAGAGGATCCAAAAACGGGATGACTAAAAAGTGCATCCATATTTTTGATTCCCAATAATTGATGAAGCAAACCACTGTCACGCAAGTAAATTTTAGGTGATTTTACAAGTCTTTTTTTGACATTAATTTCAAATGGCGGCAAAGATCGAACAATGAATGTTTGCTCAAAAATATCAATGTATTTTCGGATGGTTGGATGCGTTAAACCCATCGAATTTCCCAGTTTACTTAGGTTCAGAATTTGACCTTGATTGTGCGCGCACATAATCAAAAATCTCCTCAACTGTAAAGCTGGAATTTGAAAACCTAATTGTGGCAAGTCTCTTTCAACATATGTTTTGATGAAATTGTCGCGCCAAATCATACTAAATTCATCGTTTTCAGCCAACACGCTGTCAGGAAATCCACCTCTATTCCAACAAGTTTGCTGATCTATGGTTGGAAGTTCACCGATTTGAAAGGGCGTAAGCGATAGATAGCCGATTCTTCCCGCCAGTGATTCAGAACTTTGTTGAACTAATTCTCTCGAAGCTGAACCAAGCAGAATGAATCTTCCGTTTTGTCGATCTTCATCTACAACGCTTCTCAACACAGAAAATAGTTCAGGAATTAATTGAATTTCGTCTAAACAAATGATTTTTTGTGCATTCGATTTGAAAAATAAACGTGGATCATTCAATTTATTCAAATCCTCCAAATTCTGTAAATCAAGGTAAATTGAATTTTCTTCTGGAAAAAATAATTGTTTCACTAAGGTCGATTTTCCGCACTGACGCGGACCCAAAATAGCGATAATTGGGAAGATTTGTTGATATTTTCGAATAGAATCTTCTAAATGACGATGAAAATACATGCTCTTAATTCTTGATTTACAAGAACAAAGATATAAATTTTTTATAACTCGTGCAAATTGAAAGTCGGTGTTTCAATTTGCACGATTTTTATTTTTCAATTAATGTGAAAATCCCTCATCTCAAAAATGATACGTAATTTTGAGTATGAAACAAAAATTTCTCATTTTTTTGCTGCTTTTAAATTAAATGTCATTTACACAATTGCAGGTTGTTCGTGACCCAATCGCTTGTGCATATGGATTGAAAAACGCTGACAAAAAATGGGTCGTTCCAGCGCAGTATCAAGATATTCAAGTGAATGGAAGTGGATTTTTTTTCTGTAAAGAAGGTGAAAAATGGGGAATTTTAAATCGATTTGGAAAGCCATTCGTCGAAACAAAATACGATCAAGTATATCAACTCAAAGAGAATCAATTTGTACTTGTAAACCGAAAAGTGGAAGACAATGTGAGCCAAACTTTGATGGGAATCATGGACACCAACAAAATCTGGATTCTTCCGCAGGAATTTAGTTCCATACAACAAATTATTCGCGAGCGATTTTTGGTGGTAAAAACAACCTATCCGAAAAATGCCCAACCCAAAAACCAATCGGCCATTATTGATGCACAAGGCAAATTATTAATTCCATACATAGACGGCATTATTTTATACAAATACAATGAACAAGAAATCTTTTTAGTCGGCGACAAACAAGTAAACAATTTTACGCTTGCAGGAAATGTTCGCTTCATAAATCATGCGGGAAAAGTGCTTTCAGACAGTACGTTCGATATGGGAATGCCTTGTGGAGATAACTTTACGGTGGTGAAAAACAACAAATTCGGTCTTTTTGATCCAGAAGGAAAACCCATTGTTTGGCCAAGATTTCAATTTGAGCGAAACATTTACGAACCCAGCAGTTCTTTGCCTTGTTTGCATTCTCACCATCAGTTCATTTTTACCGAAAATGGAAAAAAAGGAATCGTCAATGGCAGTTGGAAAGTGATTACTCTGCCCGTTTATGAACGAATTGTTCCCATTAATATTCAAGGACAAACGACATCTCCAGCCCGTTATTTTGGACACCGTGCTGAAAATAACAACTACGAAATGATTGATTTAAATGGAAAAAAAATCGCTGAAGCCGACACTTTTTTGACCAAATTGATTCGTCTTCCCAAAAACAATTATTACGCATCTGATGCTTACCGCGTTTATTATTTTTTTGGAATGCGCCAAAACAACGATTTTCGTTGGGGGATTTTAAACGATAAAGGAGAAGTTTTAATTCCAGCGACCAATGCAAACATCATAATTACAAGTAACTATGAAGCTTTGCTCGTGGAGGATTTAAATACAAATATTCCAACAGTTAATAGAATCCTTTTAACAGCGGAAGAAAATTTCAATGCGACATCAGTAACTTTTAAAAATCAATTGGATAGCATTTTTCTCTTTCAATATGAAGACAATTATTACCCGCTAATTTACGACAACAAAGACAAAATATGGCGACAAGAAATGTATGGATACAATCTACCTAAAAGTTTTGGTGATTTGTTGCTCATCAGTGGCAATTTAGGTGGATTTATCTATAACAAAACTACCAATACGTTTGACAAAGTGAAATCCATTGATTTGAATAATGGTGGTTTACCGATTGTTTACACGAAAGAAGGCGTAAATATCATTCATCCCAAAAGAGGGTTTCTTTTCAAGGAATTTCATACTACAATCAATCAACAAATGGCTTCGAAAAATCGCATTTGGGTGCACACCAAAGCAGGAAAATGGCGCATTTATGATACAATTGGTGTGCAACGAATCGATGCTGAATTTGACGTCATGTCCTACGATTGGAATGAGATGATTGTGCAGCAAAATGGCAAGAAAGGAATGATAGAAGAAAACTATCTATGGAAAATCCCTCCAGTTTTTAGTGATTTATTTCTATTTACAAAAACGTCCTATGTTGGCATCACACCGACGAATCATGTTGGGGTAATCAATATCAATAAACCTACAATCATTGACACTTCATTCACCAGTTTTATTCCTTTATTCTTTGACGTAACCGGAGATAAAATTTACTATAGTCTAGAAAAAAACGGGCAATCTTTTTGTTTCGACAAAGATGGAAACAAAGTTTCACTTTCAAAAAAGGAAATATTAATGAACAATTGGACTGAACCAACTAACTACTATTATTTCAATATTCAATGCGCCTACGAAC
>JBFYPS010000145.1:0-4169 GCA_041303135.1 Crocinitomicaceae bacterium
ACATTGCTGGAACCACACGCGATGTAATTGAAGAAACTTTGAACATTGCAGGAATTTTGTTCCGATTGATTGACACCGCAGGAATTCGCGAAGGTTTGAACGAATCCGACAGCGACCGCATTGAAGCCATTGGAATCGAAAAATCACACGAAAAAATTGCCCAAGCACAATTGGTTCTCTTGATGAGCGACTTTTCTGCAAACGGTTCAGCTTCTGAAGGCCACAACACCATGTCAACCGACGAAACCATTCGTTGGGCACAAGCGTTACAAGCTGAATTTCCTACTAAAAAGTTCTTGGTTTTGGCCAATAAATTAGATATTCGGAGTGAAAATTCAAACCTAGAAACTACTTCAGATGTCGAAATTCAAGCCATTTCGGCGAAAACGGGATTGGGTATCGAAGAATTAAAAAATTGGTTGGTTGCTCAAATTCAAGCAGGTTTCGACAGTAGTCAAGAAACGATTGTCACGAACGTGCGTCACGTCGAAGCCCTAGAAAAAGCCGCTTTCTCCCTCAATCAAGCCCAAACAGGCCTCGAAACAAACGTAACCGGAGATTTCGTCGCCATGGACATTCGCCAAGCGATGTTCCATTTAGGAAGCATCACAGGCGATATTTCAACGGATGATTTGTTGGGGAATATATTTTCTAAGTTTTGTATTGGGAAGTAGGAAATCAAAATGCTTGATAGTGTCATTTGATACTATCATTAAAAAAAATCTTACATTATAATTTGAGCTTTTAGCTTGAAATTTTTTTCTCCATTTTTTTGATTAGCCATTATTAATGAATGGCTTAGAAATCAATTTTTCATCCAAGTCAATCCTACTTTCATAAATATTGTTATCTTTCGCTTCTAATCTTTCATTCGCTATTTGAAATGGATAAAAAAAAGCTCTCAGAAAGAGATATTTGTACCAAGTATATTACACCTGCTATTGAGAACGCCGGTTGGGATAAACACAAACAATTTTTAGAAGAAGTTTCTTTTACAGACGGCAAAATCTATGTGAAAGGAAAATTGACTGCTCGGGGAGAATCTAAAAGAGCGGATTATATTTTATACTATAAACCGAATATACCAGTTGCAATTATTGAAGCCAAAAAAAGCATAAAATCATTTCGCGCAGGAATGCAACAAGCCTTGAATTATGCTCATATATTAGATATTCCTTGTGTATTTAGTAGTAACGGCAAAGGATTTCTTTTTCACGATCGTTCGGAAATAGGAACTAATATTGAAACTGAATTGAAATTAGATGAATTTCCTTCGCCTGAAATTCTTTGGGAAAAGTACAAAAAGTATAAGGGAATTACGACTCCTGAAGCAACTAAAATTGCTTCCCAAGATTACTTTTCTGATGGAAGTTTACGACGACCTCGATATTATCAGCAAATTGCAGTGAATAGAACTGTTGAAGCAATCGCGAATGGACAAAATAAGATCCTACTTGTGATGGCAACTGGAACAGGGAAGACTTACACAGCATTTCAAATTATTCACCGCCTTTGGAAAAGTGGAGCAAAAAAACGCATCTTATTTTTAGCTGATCGAACTTCCTTAATTGATCAAACAAAAAAAGGAGATTTCAAACATTTTAAGGACAAAATGACTGTTGTAAAACAACGTCAAATAGATAAAAGTTATGAAATTTATTTAGCCTTATATCAAGGTTTAACGGGAAATGATGATGCTTCGAATGTTTTCAAACAATTTTCACCGGATTTTTTTGATTTAATCGTAATTGATGAGTGTCACAGGGGAAGCGCAAAGGAAGACAGTGCTTGGAGAGAAATTTTAACTTATTTTGCCAAAGCTACTAAAATTGGTTTAACAGCAACACCCAAAGAAGACGAGAAAACGAGTAATATTGAATATTTTGGTGAACCTGTTTATACTTATTCGCTGAAACAAGGAATTGATGACGGATTTTTAGCACCCTATCGAGTTGTTCGCGTTGGTTTAAATATCGATTTTGAAGGATATAGACCAGAAAGTGGTAAAAAAGACAAAGATGGAAATCTCATTGAAGACAGGATTTATAACCGCAAAGATTTTGATAAAACCCTTGTGATTGATGAGCGCACGGATATTGTTGCACAAAAAGTAACGGAGTTTTTGAAAGGTTATGACCGATTTGCCAAAACAATCATTTTTTGTTCTGATATAGATCACGCTGAACGTATGAGAAGCGCAATCGCAAAGCACAATGCAGATTTAGTTGCTGAAAATTACAAATATGTCATGCAAATAACGGGTGATAATGATGAAGGAAAAAGGGAATTGGATAATTTCATCACACCTGAAGAAAAATATCCCGTTATTGCAACTACTTCTGAATTAATGACTACCGGTGTCGATGCGCAAACGTGCAAATTAATTGTTCTAGACAGTGAAATCAAATCCATGACAAAATTTAAACAAATTGTTGGACGTGGAACCCGCATCAATGAAGAGTTTGGCAAAATGTATTTTACCATTTTGGATTTTAGAAATGTAACCGATTTGTTTGCGGATAAAGAATTTGATGGCGAACCAATTCGTGTAAAACCTGTCAATGAATCATTGGATTTGAGCACCATCATTGAAGAAGAAGAAAAAGATGAAAATCCAGTTATTGACCTTGTAAGTGGGCAAGAGTTAGAATTAAAACCCATTATTAGGTATCCTGAAATAGAAGATATTCCGCATTTTGCAAACGGCCCAAGACAAAAATTGTATATTAATAATGTTGATGTTTCAGTACTTGTTTCGAGAGAATTGTACTTTGATGCAGATGGAAAACCAATAACAATCAGTCTAAAAGATTACACCAAGGGAATTATTCAAAAACAATTTAGTTCATTGGATGATTTTTTAAATAAATGGAACACCTCAGAGAAGAAAGACATTATAATTAAAGAATTACAAGAACAAGGTGTGATGGTAGAAGCTTTGTATGAAGCGGTAGATAGAGAAGTTGATTTATTTGACTTGATTTGTCACGTAGCGTATGACCAAAAACCACTAACGCGCCGAGAACGCGCTGAAAATGTGAAGAAACGTAATTATTTCACCAAATATGGTGAACAATCCAGAAAAGTGTTGGAGAAATTGCTCGATAAATATGCGGATGAAGGCGTTGAAAACATTGAAAGTATTGAAGTTTTAAGGGTAAAACCATTTGATGAATTTGGCTCGCCAATTGAAATTATCAATGAATTTGGAAATAAAACAAAGTACCTAGAGGCAGTAAAAGATTTAGAAAACGAACTTTATAAATTAGCCTAAAATGCCTTTTGTCAAAATTTACATTCATTTAGTTTGGAGCACCAAAAACAGATATCCGTTTTTGAATTCAAAAGATATGCGTGTAAAAGTTTGGAATCACATGCGTGAAAATGCCAAAGAAAAAGGAATTTTTATTGATTTTATCAATGGATATGCTGATCATTGCCATTGTTTGATTTCCCTTGGAACAGACCAGACGATTCAAAAAGTCATGCAATTAATCAAGGGTGAATCTTCTTTTTGGATCAACAAAAATCAATTGACAAATGAAAAATTTGAATGGCAAGATGAATATTTCGCAGTTTCAGTTTCTGAGTCAGTGGTACAAAAGGTGCGCGATTACATTAAGAACCAAGAAGAACATCATGCAAAGAAATCATTTCAACAAGAATATGAAGAATTTATCTCTAAATTTGGATTTGAGCAGATGAAAGATTTTGGCTAAAGCCGAATTTTTGTTGATTTTATTTATCCTCCTGATAAATCAGGAGGCAAATAAAATGAAACAATGTTATTTGAAAATGAATAAAATAGAATTACATAAATAGGAATGGTTTTAATCCATTCCAATATAAAGAAAAATGAATATTGGTTGCAGCCAGACAATTGAAACATAATTGTGGAAGTAAATGCAAACAATTTAAATAGGAATGGGTTTTAACCCATTCCCCAAAATAAAAAAGGTATAATCGGCTTTAGCCAAACAAACACAAAAAATTAAAAAATGAGCAACATTTCAGGCATTCTAAAAAGCATACAAAACATCATGTGGCAAGACACCGGACTAAACGGCGACGCGCAACGCATTGAACAACTTGGCTGGATGCTTTTTCTGAAAATATTTTCCGACAAAGACAAAGAATTAGAGCTCATTGACGATTCATACATTTCACCC